>CAKKSJ010000325.1 GCA_919902965.1 Burkholderiales bacterium | reverse complement strand
ACCGGGTGAACACGCAGCGGCCGCTAGCCGAAACGCTGGAGCAGGTGTTTCCCTGGTGCGCCGAATGGGAGGAAGAACTGACCGGCCTCTACCGTGACTACGTCGAGAAAAAGCTCGCCCACCAGGCGCTCGATTACGACGACCTGCTGCTCTACTGGCACGCGATGGCGGCGGACGCGGAACTCGCGCGCGACATCGGCGCGCTGTTCGACCAGATCCTGGTGGACGAGTACCAGGACACGAATTTGTTGCAGGCCGGGATTCTGCGCGCGCTGCGGCCCTCGGGCGAGGGACTCACTGTGGTCGGAGACGACGCGCAGTCCATCTATTCGTTTCGCGCTGCCACGGTGGAGAATATCCTCGGTTTTCCGGCGCAGTACGCGCCGCCGGCGCAGGTGGTGACGCTGGAGGAGAACTACCGCTCGACCCAGGGCATACTCGATGCGGCGAACGCGCTGATTGCCGGCGGCGCGCGCCAGTACCGCAAGACGCTGACGGCGAAACGCGGCGCGGGCGGACAACCGCGCTATGTCACGGTGCTCGATGACCTCGCCCAGGCCGAATACGTGGTGACGCGCGTGCTCGAGACGCGCGAGCGCGGCGTGCCGCTCAAGCGCCAGGCGGTGCTGTTTCGCAGCTCGCATCATGCCGATGTGCTCGAACTGGAACTCGTGCGCCGCAATATTCCCTATGTGAAATATGGCGGCCTGAAATTTCTCGAAGCGGCGCATGTCAAGGATGCGCTCTCGGTGCTGCGCTGGGCCGACAATCCGAAGAACCGCATCGCCGCGTTTCGCGCGCTGCAGCTGATGCCGGGCATAGGGCCGGCCGTGGCGGCGAAATGTTATGACGCGTTTGCGGCGAACGCGCATGCCTGGGCCGGCCTGCAACAGTTTGTACCGCCGCCGCTGGCGCGCGAGGCCTGGCCCGAGTTTGCGGCGCTGATGCGCGCGCTCGCCCTGCCCGAAGGCCCCTGGCAGGGGCAGATGGGCCGGGTGCGCGAATGGTACGAGCCGCACCTCGAGCGCTTGCATGATGCTGCGCAAGTGCGTGCCGGCGACCTGCTGCAGCTGGAACGTATCGCGCAGCAGTACGGCACGCGCGAGCGCTTCCTGTCCGAGCTCGCGCTCGATCCGGCGCAGGCCTCG
>CAKKSJ010000324.1 GCA_919902965.1 Burkholderiales bacterium | reverse complement strand
GCGCGCAGGCCGTAGGCGCCCATGCCTACGGCCGTGCCGACGATGCCGCCCTCCGAAATCGGCGCATCGAACACACGCGAGCTGCCGTATTTCTTCTGCAGGCCCTCGGTGCAGCGGAACACGCCGCCGAAATAACCCACGTCCTGGCCGTACACGACGACGCTGGGGTCGCGTTCGAGCATCACGTCCATGGCCGAGCGCAGCGCCTGGACCATGGTCATCGGCGATTTGTTTGCGCTCACCGCCGCCTCGCTGACTTCGGCTCTCATGCTCAGACCCCCAGCTGCTGGCGCTGGCGGCGCAAATGCTCGGGCATGTCCTGGTACACGTCCTCGAACATCTCCGCGGCGCTGCGCATGTGGCCGTCGGCGAGCGTGCCGTAGCGCTCGGCTTCCGTTTGCGCTGCCGCCACCTGCGCATCCAGCTCCCGCTTGGCGTTCTCATGTTCCTGTTCCGACCACGCGCCGATCGCGATCAGATGTGCTTTGAGCCGCGCGATCGGATCGCCAAGCGGAAACTGCGCCCAGTCGTCGGCCGGCCGGTACTTGCTCGGATCGTCGGAGGTCGAGTGCGGTCCGGCGCGGTAGGTGACCCATTCGATCAGCGCCGGCCCGAGGTTGCTGCGCGCGCGCTCGGCCGCCCAGCGCGAGGCCGCATAGACCGCCAGAAAATCGTTGCCGTCGACGCGCAGCGAGGCGATGCCGCAACCCACGCCGCGGGCCGCAAACGTGGTGCCTTCGCCGCCGGCAAGCGCCTGGAAGGTCGAAATCGCCCATTGGTTGTTGACCACGTTGAGGATCACCGGCGCGCGATACACGTGTGCAAAGGTCAGCGCCGTGTGGAAATCGGCCTCGGCCGTCGCGCCGTCGCCGATCCAGCCCGACGCGATTCTCGAGTCGCCCTTGATCGCCGCGGCCATGCCCCAGCCCACCGCCTGGATGAACTGCGTCGCCAGGTTGCCGCTGATGCTGAAAAAACCGGCGCGCTTGTAGGAATACAACACCGGCAGTTGCCGGCCTTTCATCGGGTCGCGCTCGTTGGACAGCAACTGGCAGATCATCTCGACCATGTCGATGTCGTCGCGCGCAAGCAGCAGGCCCTGCTGGCGATAGGTCGGAAAGCACATGTCGCCGGGCGCCAGCGCCAGCGCGTGCGCGACCGCGATCGCCTCTTCGCCCAGGCACTGCATATAGAACGATATTTTCTTCTGCCGCTGCGCGATCAGCATGCGCGCATCGAAAATGCGCGTCTTCATCATCGCGCGCAGGCCGCGGCGCAGCAGTTGCACATCGATCGGCAGCGCCCAGGGCCCGAGTGCGCGGCCGTCGTCGTCAAGCACACGCACCAGCCCATAGGCAAGATCGCGGGTATCGGCTGGCTCTGTGTCCACCGGCGGGCGCCGCACATCGCCGGCGGGCGACAGGTGCAGATAGGAAAAATCGGTATGGCGGCCGGGTCGCCCCGTGGGTTCCGGCACATGCAGACGCAGGGGTACGCGCTCGGTCATCACCTGCTCCACTGCGCCCGCCACACATATGAACAGCCGCAAATCCCGAGGTAGCCCGGACTCTGGCTCATTGCGTTTCTCCTCGCGCTCGATCGTGTCTCGCGCCTGGTCGCTGGGCCGGCTCGATGCCAGGCGGGTAGCCCGCATCGTCCGGAGTTTGCCGCCACGCGGCCGGGGTTGCCGCGCCGGGTGGCTTGCAGTAAAAATTATAGCAGATCGGTGCCGGACCACCCTTGAACGAAAGGTATTGCGCAGGCCACGCCTGTCCACGCCTTGCGCAAATCGGGTCTAAACCGTATAATTACGTATGT
>CAKKSJ010000323.1 GCA_919902965.1 Burkholderiales bacterium | reverse complement strand
CGCCGCGGGGCGCTGTCCGAAACGCCGCTGGCGGAACTGATCCCGGATGCGGTGGACGAGGTCGGCGGCCCGACCATACTCGCGACCTTCACCGTGATCGCAGCACTCTTGCCCATGGCTTTTGTCAGCGGTCTGATGGGCCCTTACATGAGCCCGATCCCGATTAATGCGAGCATGGGCATGCTTATTTCGCTTGCGATCGCCTTTATCGTCACCCCCTGGCTGGCCTTGAAACTGCTCAAGCCGCAGGGCGCCGGCCACGGCGAGGAACAGGGAGAAACCCGGGCACTGCGTCTGTTCCGCGGCGTCATCGGGCCTTTTCTCGGCGGCGCCAAGGGCGGGGCGGCGCGCATGACGCTCTACACCGGTATTCTGGTACTGATACTCGGCGCGGTGTCGCTGGCGGGACTGAAGCTGGTGGTGCTGAAAATGCTGCCCTTCGACAACAAGTCGGAGCTGCAGATTGTGGTGGATATGCCTACCGGCACGCCGCTGGAGCATACCTCGGGCGTGCTTCAGGAAATGGGCAGCTATCTGGCGACTGTGGCCGAAGTCACCGACTACCAGGCCTACGCTGGCACCAGCGCGCCGATCAATTTCAACGGACTGGTGCGCCAGTATTCCCTGCGCCAGTCGCCCGAACTCGGCGATATCCAGGTAAACCTGGCGGACAAGCACCAGCGCAGCCGCCAGAGCCACGAAATCGCGCTAGCCGTGCGCCCGCCGCTGGAGGCGATCGCCAGGCACCATGGCGCGTCGCTGAAAGTGGTCGAGGTGCCGCCGGGCCCGCCGGTGCAGGCGCCCATCGTGGCGGAAGTCTACGGCCCGGACTATGCGGGTCAGATCGCGGTGGCGCAAAAGCTGCGCGCCGATTTCATCGCCGCGCCGGACATCGTCGACGTTGACGCGAGCATCGACGAAGCTGCGCCGAAACTGCGGCTGCGCGTCGATCGCGCCAAGGCTGCGCTGATGGGCGTGGCGCAGGGCGATATCGTCGCCGCCATACGCATCGGGCTCGCGGGCGAGGACGTTACGCCTTTGCATGAAAGCGGAGCCAAATACGAAGTGCCGGTGAGGGTATCCCTGCCGCCGGAGCAGGCGAGCCGGGTCGAATCCCTGCTGCGCTTGAAAGTGCGCGCCGCCGGCGGTAATCTGATTCCACTGAGCGAACTCGTGTTCGCCGAAAAGCTCGCGCGCGAGCAGACCGTGTATCACAAGGACTTGTTGCCGGTGGTGTATGTCGTCGGCGACATGGCGGGCAAACTCGACAGCCCGCTCTACGGCATGTTCGAGATCCGCAGCCGTATCATGGGCAAGCCCCTGGCGCAGGGCGGCAGCCTGGGCGAATATTTCATTTCCCAGCCGGATGATGCCTATGCCGGCTATGCCATCAAGTGGGATGGCGAATGGCAGGTAACTTACGAGACCTTCCGCGACATGGGCCTCGCCTATGGCGTCGGCCTGATTCTGATCTACCTGCTGGTGGTGGCGCAGTTCAAGTCCTACCTGGTACCGCTGATTATCATGGCGCCGATTCCGCTCACCAT
>CAKKSJ010000322.1 GCA_919902965.1 Burkholderiales bacterium | reverse complement strand
CTAACACACGAAAGCGCGCTTCAGCGTGACGCTCTCCCAGAGGGAAGCGTTTTTCGATAGCCCTGACTTGGGGGATTTACGCCCCGAAGGAAGTCCCCTTGGAGGAAAAGGGGGCATCGCCCCCTTTTCAATACTTCGATAACCGCTAAGGACGCCAAGGCTAGCGCGGAGCAGCTTGAATTTATGCCTTCCCGGCCAGGGTTTCGATGCGTTTCTCAAGCCGGGCCAGGTCGTCGCGCAGCTGGTCCGCATCGGCGAGGAACTGGCGCACTTCGGCTGGGCGGGCCAATAAGGGCTGCTCCTCGGTCCAGTATTCGGCGAAGTTCTGCGCCAATTTTTCCGCGGCTTCGCGATTCCATGCGGCGAAGTGCCGGCTTTCGGTCACCATGCGCTGGGCGAGCACGTCGCCGAAGACCTTGGACAGATCTTCCGCGATGTCCCAGCGCAGATGCCGGAACAGATGCTGCACCGTGCTGGCCAAGTCGGCGTTGCCTTCTATGCCGATTTCGCGCATGAGCGCGTCTTCGCCGCGCAGCGATGCCGGAAGCGCAGCCGCTCCGATGCTTACGACCATGTCCGGCGCGGCGTCTTTAAGCGCCGCGCGCAGCAGCCCGGTGTCGAGGATGTCCAGGCGCAGCGCAGGCAGCGGCGGCGAGCGGAATTCCACGCACTGCCCGGCGTAGGGCTTGAGCTTTTCGCGTGCCCAGGCTTCCGCGCCGAGCAGGTGGTTGAGAGCGACTATCCCCGGGTGCGGCAACACGGCTTCTTCCGATGCGATCGAAGCGCGGCCAGCCTACTACTGTAGTTGCTGTATGCCCGCCAGCACCCAACCGCTCGCACCGGAAGTCGGCTTCGCCAGGTTCCAGACTTCCTGGAAGGCTTCAGGCTGGGCATCGGGGCTTTCGCGTATCATGCCGGAGAAGCGTACGCTGGCCCAATGGCTGTCGCCGTCAGTGAGCGCTTCCAGCAGTTCGGCGTTGAGCGTGACGACATCGGTCTGCTGTCCGACGCTGCCGTGCTGCAGCAAATCCTGCTTGATCGACTCGAACATCGCGTCAGTGGTGAATTCGCGCAATTCGCCCAGCTTGCCGCTGTCATGCACGGCCTGCAGTTTGACGAAATTGAGCTTGGCCTGGCGCAGAAAACCATCGGTGTCGAATCCCTCCGGGACATTCGGCCGCAACTGTGCGTCGAAGTCGGGTACCTGGCTCGAACCGGACGCGAGTGCGGGCGGCTCGGCAGAGGCGTTGCCCATCCCGGCATACTGCATATTGCCTTCTGCCCTGGGCCGGGTGAACAAACGCAGCACAAAGACCAGGGCGAAACCGACCAGTGCCATGATCAGCAGCGTGCCCAGCATGCCGCCGAAACCACCCTGACCGATCAGCCAGCCCAGGCCCAGGCCGGCGGCGAGGCCGGCGATAGGTCCGAGCCAGCGGTTGCCCGCGGGTTTGGGTGCCGCTGCCGTATTGGCCGCGGCCGCGGCAGGCGCCGCTTGCGACGGCGGCGTTTGCTGCACACTCTTGCTCGGCGCGATTGAGCGCTGCGCGCCCAGGCTTCTGGCTCCGCCCAGACGCCGGGCTTCTGCGTCCTCGACCATGAATGCCAGCGCCAGGAATGCAACCATCAATGTGGATAACAGCTGTTTCATAGTTTCCCTCGTCCTAGTTGAACCAACAATGTGAAGCAAGCATCTGAAGCAATAAGCGCGTGCCGATTTCCTCAGACTTTGAATGCACGATGCAGAGCGACCACGCCGGCGCTCAAGTTGAAATATTCGACCCGACCCAGGCCAGCTCGTTCCATCAGAGTTTTCAATTGCTCCTGATCCGGATGCATGCGTATGGATTCGGCCAGATAACGGTAGCTGTCGGCGTCGTCGGCGATCTTCGAACCCAGCCAAGGCAGCACCTTGAAGGAATACCAGTCGTAGACCTGCTTCAGCGGCTGCCACACGCGTGAGAACTCGAGCACCAGCAAGCGCCCGCCCGGCCGGAGTACGCGCTGCATTTCAGCGAGCGCTGCCTCCTTGCTTGTCATATTGCGCAGCCCGAACGCGACGCTGACACAGTCGAAATAATTGCCGGGAAACGGCAGATGCTCGGCATTGCATTGCGCCAGCGGCAACGCGCGCCCTTCGTTGAGCAGGCGGTCGCGCCCGCGCTCGAGCATGGCGCGGTTGATATCGGTGATCCAGACCTCCCCGCCGGAGCCGGCGCCGCGCGCGAAGGCGCGCGCCAGGTCGCCGCTGCCCGAAGCGACGTCGAGCACGCGCTCGCCCGTGCGCACCCCGGCGATCGCAACGGTGAACGCTTTCCAGGCGCGGTGCATCCCGGCCGACATCAAATCGTTCATCAGGTCGTATTTGGGTGCGACCGAGTCGAACACGTCCGCGACCTTGCGCGCCTTGTCGCCCTCGTCTACCTGTTCATAGCCAAAATGGGTCTTGCCGTTCATTGCCTGTTCCGTCTGGGTGCCTGTTCCCGGATGCGCATGCTGGCCCGGAACGCTTATCATACCGCGGCCGGCTCATTTTGCGGCTGTAACGAAAATGTCACCTGCGCGACATAGTATTGCCACTGCCCCGGGATGCGACCAGACCATGCCGCTCAATATTTTGATCGTGGAAGACGAGGCCGCCATCCAGGAGTTGATCGCCGTCAATCTGGAGGCGGCCGGCCATCATGCCCTGCGCGCGGCGGACGCCGGGCAGGCGCTCGAACTCATGCGCCAGACCCTGCCCGACCTGGTTCTGCTCGACTGGATGCTGCCGGGGCAATCGGGTGTGGCGGTCGCGCGGCATTTGCGCGGCAACCCCCGCACCCGTGCAATACCCATAATTATGCTCACCGCCAAATCGGCAGAGCAGGACAAGGTTCTGGGCCTGGAGGCGGGCGCGGACGACTACATGACCAAGCCCTTCTCGCCGCGCGAACTGCTGGCGCGCATCAAGGCGGTGCTGCGCAGGCGCGCACCGCAGATGACCGACGATGTCGTCGAGGTCCGCGGCCTGCGCCTGGATCCGCTCGCGCACCGGGTCAGCGCCAAGGGCCTGAGGCTGGATCTCGGACCGACGGAATTCCGCCTGCTGCACTTTTTCATGACCCATGCCGAGCGCGTCCATACCCGCACCCAACTGCTCGACCAGGTGTGGGGCGAGCACGTGTTCGTCGAGGAGCGCACCGTAGACGTGCACATCCGCCGCTTGCGCCAGGCGCTGGAGGCGAGCGGTCACGATGCGCTGATCGAGACGGTGCGCGGGACCGGCTATCGCTTCGCAGCCAGGGATTGATGCGCCCCGCCGCAAAGGGACCGGGCGGGCATGCGATAATCACAAGTCCCGGCATCCATGGCAGACTTCATTTTTTTATGGTCCGGCCTAGGGGGAGAACGGGGTAAGGCATCCCCCCATTTTGTATCAGACTCCGGGAAAATCGGGTTCGTGAATTGAGTTCTGTCTGGATACGCAGCCTGTGGGTGGCTGCCGGCACAGGCTGCGCCGGCCTCCTCGCCTGGCCGCTCGCCGGGCCGGTCTGGGCGCTTGCTCTCGTCTGTTTCGTTCTAGTACTGCTGCTCGCGCGCCACCTGTTCAACCTGGCTGCGCTCGCCCGCTGGTTGCGCGATCCCATGGCCAGGCCGGTGCCGCAGGGCGGTGGCGTGTGGGAACCGGTGTTGGCCGGGCTTTACGGCTTCGTGCGCACCCGCCTGCGCTGGGAACGGCAGCTTCAGGATGAACTCACGCGTTTTCGCAATGCCGGTCTGGCCCTCCCGGATGGCGTGGTCCTGCTCGACGCCAATAGCCATATCGAGTGGTGCAACCCGATCGCCAGCGAGTACCTGGGCCTGGACGAGTTGCGCGACCTGGGACAGCCCCTGGTCAATCTGGTGCGCCACCCGGATCTCGCCGCTTATCTGGAGCAGGGTGAATATGCCGAGCCGCTCACTTTGCGCCTGGCGCGCGGCGGCGGCCGCGTGCTGTCGCTGGCCATCATTCCCTATGGCGAAGCGCAAAAGCTCCTGCTTGCGAGCGACATCACCCTGGCGGAAAAAGTCGAGACCATGCGGCGCGATTTCGTCGCCAACGTGTCGCACGAACTGAAAAGCCCGTTGACCGTGGTCGCCGGATTTCTGGAGACGCTCACCGACAGCGAGATCAAACTCGACGAGGAGCGCCGGCAGGGCTATCTGCAGATGATGCGCGAGCACACACTGCGCATGCAGCGCTTAGTCGAGGACTTGCTTACCTTGTCGGCGCTGGAGGGCAGCCCGGGCTTGCGCGACGAGACTCTGGTCGATGTGTCTGCGCTGCTCGCCGGCGTGCGCGACGACGCCCAGGCGCTCAGCGCCGGGCGCCATCGCGTGGAGCTCGGCATCCAGGATGCGCCTGTGCTATTGGCCAACGCGCAGGAACTGCGCAGCGCTTTCGGCAACCTGGCGGCCAATGCGGTGCACTACACGCCTGCGGGCGGGGATATCCGCCTCGACTGGCGCCTGCGCGGCGCGCAAGCCGTGTTCAGCGTCAGGGACAGCGGCCCCGGGATAGAGCCGCGCCATGTACCGCGCCTGACCGAGCGCTTTTATCGCGTCGACCACAGCCGCTCGCGCGAGACCGGGGGCACCGGTCTCGGCCTGGCCATCGTCAAACATGTGCTCACGCGCCATCAGGCGGCGCTGGAAATCGAAAGCGAGCCGGGGCGGGGTAGCTGCTTTTCCGCGGTGTTCCCGGCGCGCCGCGTCAAATCCGCTGCCGATACGGCGCCGGTCCCGCAGGTCGGAAATGCGAGTTAGCGCGCCGCCTCGATCGAGACGCGCTCGAAATCGCTGCCGCGCTCGATCGTGCCGGTGAGCAGCAGCATTTCGGCGCTATCGCTGTAGACTTCCAGCACACGCTTGGGCCGGTACCAGCCGGGCGGCAGAATCAGCGCAGCGGGTACCGCTAGTGCCGGAAGCGCAGGGCAGTAGAGCGCAGGCACAAACTTTTCGGTCATCGCATTGATGCCGGTGGGGCGCACGGCCACGGCGCGCGGCACACCCGGAAAAATGCGTACCCCAAGCTGGAGATCGCCCTTCTCGTCGACCTTGAGCCAGCGCACCACGCCCACCATGAAACTTTTTGCGTCGGTCGGGCGCACCGCCACGAGCTGCGAATTGACGTAGCGTCCGCCGGCTGAGCCTGCCGGGCGCGCGATGCGCAGGCCGGCGAGGCTCTCCTCCAGCAGCAGCCAGTCTTCGGTCGCATAGCCGCCTGCTTCGACATAGGCGTCCTCCAGCCGCGTGCTGGTATGGCCGAAGGTGGCGATCTCGTCGCGTTCCTGGCGCGTCAGCTGGGTCGCGTGTCCGGGCTGGCGAAACGTCTTATTGCCCGAAATATGGAAATGCATGGAGACGAGGGTCGTGCATACCTTGGCCTTTGCATTGACGCTGCGGCGTACCTGCGTGCGCGCGTTTTTGCCCTCGCACCACAGGCGAAACAGCAGCACCAGCAACTGCTCGACACCGGGCATCGCGCTATCTTCGCCCAAGCCAAGACTGGCGGGCGATTCGCCCTTGCGCAACAGCACCACGCACTTTTTCAATGTGCGCGCCAGGTCGCTGATATCAAGCCAGGCGGAGGCCTTGCGCCCTGCGGCACCGACCTCGCGGTAAGCGCCCGCAGCGGCGGTGTAATCCAGCAACAACGACGGCAAACTCTTGTCCTCGGGCGGTGTGTGTCTCACCGGCACATGCTGGGCCCATAGCTCCAGCCAGCGCTGTACCTGCGCGAGCTGTTTCTGCGTCTGCTCGTAGGGGTCTGCCAGCATGAACAGCAGCGCACGCACGTAGACCTCGGCGCAGCTCGTATCCGATTTTCGCACCGGATCGGAGACCGGCGTGGCGATCGCGCTCGATTCCTCGGCCCTGCGGTAGAGCTGGTGCAGCGCCAGCCAATAGCCATCGGGGAAGCTGTGATAGACGCGGCAGTGATCGAACATGCTCGATGCCACGCAGTCCAGACCGCGCTGGCAGATGAGCGCAGTCTCGCCGCCGTGTTTGCCCGCGGCCGTGTCCTGGAGGCAGCGTTGGTAGCCGATCAGCTGTTCATGCCAGAGGCTCACCACCTGCCCGAATATGCCGCGCTCGACCTGGGTCAGCGGCAGCGGTTTGTTCGCCAGCTTCCTGATCTGATGTTCTTGCAGGAAATGAATCGATTCACGCAAGGCCTCGAGCACTTTGAGGCGTTCGCCGGCAGGCAGGCTGTAGCGGTTCAGTTGACGCAATTGCTCGAGCAGCCGGATCTGCGAGGGCGCCACGTTGGCCAAAGGCAGTTCGCTCAACCATGCTGCGCAGGAGGCGCTGTCGGTGAATTCCGGCTTGGCGTCGGTCGTAATTTCGGGTAGTTCGAATTCGGACATGGATTAAGCGCGCGGGAATGCCGATTGTTCTGCCGCCGACTGCAAGTGTGCGCGCAAGGCCAGTTGCAGTGCTGTACGGTCGACCGCGCGCGGGACGCCATCCCGCTGCACTTCGCTCCATACCGAGCCGGGAAAGTGCCTGTCGTCCGCGTAGCGTGCAATTACATGCCAGTGCAGATGTGCAACTTTGTTGCCCAGGCTCGCCAGATTGATTTTTGCGGGTTGCATCAGCTCGCGCAACGCGCCTTCGGCGGCAAATACCACGCGCATCAGTTTCTGCCTGCTTGCTGCGTCAAGATCGGTCATCTCGCTCACATGCTGATTAAGGATTACGCGGCAAAATCCGGGATAGTCCCGGTCTTCGACCAGAACTACGCGGCACAAGCCGTCCTGCCACAGGGTTTCCCCACCGGCAGAATTACACAATTCGCAGGATGCAGCTGTCAACTTGTTCTCGTCGGGACTAAAGCATAGGCGCCGAGCGTGAATTATTCACATATGAGCGGACCACCGGTCATTTCGGGCGGGGCGCCGGCAGCGGCTTCCGGCTGGGCTGCGCTGCGCAATCAGGATAGCAGAATTTCTGTGCCCGACCTATTGCGAGGAGCGCCCCGGTCTGCTCCCCCGCACCGGCCGTTGCGTTTCCATGGTGGAACGGGCTCCGGCAATCCTGTTAGCCGCGGCCGATCAGAGCAGCACGCGCTCGATCCCGCCGCGATTCGCCTTGGCCACATAGTCGGCCATCCAGTCGGGACCGAGCATGTGCTTGGCAATCTCCACCACGATGTAGTCGGCGTCGCTGCCTGCATCGTCGTTGTAGCGCGCCAGGCCCTGCAGGCAGGAGGGGCAGGAGGTGAGGATCTTGACCTCGCCGGTAAACTTTCCGCTGCCGCCTGCGGCGCGCACCTCGGCGACGCCTTTGCGCATTTCCTCCTCCTTGCGAAACCGCACCTGGGTGGCTATGTCCGGCCGGGTGAGGGCGAGCGTGCCGGCTTCGCCGCAGCAACGCTCGTTCAGGCGTACCTCGCTGCCCATGAGCTGGTTGACGACCTTGAGCGGCTGGTAAGTCTTCATCGGCGTGTGGCAGGGGTCATGGTACAGGTAGCGCACGCCGGCCACGCCCGCCAGCTTCACTCCGCGCTCGAGCAGATACTCGTGAATGTCCAACAGGCGGCAGCCGGGGAAAATCTTGTCGAACTCGTATTTCTGCAACTGATCCATGCAGGTGCCGCAGGACACGATCACGGTCTTGATGTCGAGGTAGTTGAGGGTATTGGCGACGCGGTGAAACAGCACGCGGTTATCGGTGATAATGCGCCGGCCGGCTTCCTCCTCGCCCGCGGCGGTCTGCGGATAGCCGCAGCACAAATAGCCCGGCGGCAGCACGCACTGCGCACCGATGGCGTAGAGCATCGCCTGCGTTGCCAGGCCCACCTGGCTGAACAGCCTTTCCGAGCCGCAGCCGGGAAAGTAGAACACCGCGTCGGAGTCTTCAGTCACCCTGGCCGGATCGCGGATGATGGGCACGATGTGGCGGTCCTCGAGCTCGAGCAGCGCGCGCGCGGTGCGCTTGGGCAGTTTGCCCGGCATGGGCTTGTTGACGAAATGCACCACCTGGGCCCGCATGGGCGGACGCCCGGTGCTCGCCGGCGGCCGCCGCGTCTGGCGTTGCGCCAGGCCCAGCGCTCTCGCGGCGCGGTAGGCAAGCCGCTGCGCGCTGTAGCCCCATTCGATCATCAGCGTGCGCGCGATCTTGATGGTGTTCGGGTTGGTGGCATTCAGAAACAGCATCGACGCCGCCGTGCCGGGGTTGAATTTCTTCTTTCCCTGCTTGCGCAGCATGTTTCTCATCGCGATCGAAACGTCGCCGAAATCGATGTCCACCGGGCAGGGGCTGGCGCACTTGTGGCACACCGTGCAATGGTCGGCGACGTCGCCGAACTCGTCGAAATGCTTGACGGATATGCCGCGCCGCGTCTGTTCCTCGTAGAGGAAGGCTTCGATCAACAGCGATGTCGCAAGGATCTTGTTTCTCGGGCTGTAGAGCAGGTTGGCGCGCGGCACGTGGGTCGCGCACACCGGCTTGCACTTGCCGCAGCGCAGGCAATCCTTGATCGAATCGGCGATGCTGCCGGTTTCGGACTGCTCCATGATCAGCGATTCGGCACCGAGCAGGCTGAAGCTGGGCGTGTAGGCGTTGCGAAGATCGCCGCCCGCGAGCAGCTTGCCGGCGTTGAAGCGGCCGCGCGGATCGGCCTTGTCTTTGTAGCGGCGGAAGGCCTCGATTTCGTGCGCATCGAGGTACTCGAGTTTGGTGATGCCGATACCGTGTTCGCCAGAAATTACGCCGTCGAGCGACTTTGCCAGGCGCATGATGCGCGCCACCGCTGCATTCGCCTGGCGCAGCATGGCGTAGTTGTCGGAGTTGACCGGGATGTTGGTGTGCACATTGCCATCGCCCGCGTGCATGTGCAGCGCCACGAACACGCGCGCCTTGAGTACGCTCTGGTGTATCGCCTGGCAAGCCTCGAGGATGCGGTGGAATACCAGGCCGTCGAAAAGCTGCTGCAGTTCGCCGCGCACTTCGTCCTTCCAGGAGACGCGCACGCTGTGATCCTGCAGCAGCGAGAACACCGTGCGTCCCGCGTGGGTCACGGCCGCGAGGCCGGGCACCGCGTCGGCGCGCGCCTCGGCCACCGGCAGGTCGAGGTTGTCGAGCAAATACTGCCAGCGCGAGCGCGTTCTGGCGAGAAGTTCGCGCGCGGCTTCGCGCCGGTCGCCGAGGAACTCCGGCGCGGGCAGCGTCTCCCCGTGTTGGGCGATCGGGAGTTCGCCCTGGAAATACTCGTCCAGCGCATCCAGCAGCGCCAGCTTGTTCGCAATCGACAGCTCGATATTGATGCGTTCGATACCGTCGGAATAGTCGCCCAGGCGCGCCAGCGGAATGACCACGTCCTCGTTGATTTTAAACGCGTTGGTATGCTTGGCGATGGCTGCGGTGCGCGCGCGGTCGAGCCAGAAGCTGCGCCGTGTTTCCGCCGAAACCGCGACGAAGCCTTCGCCGCCGCGCGCGTTGGCAATGCGCACCACGTGTGATGCGGCCGCCGCCACCGCGGCGTCGTCCTCACCGACGATGTCGCCGATCAGCACCATTTTCGGCCGGCCGGCTCCGCCCGCCTGGCGCTTGGCCTTGGTCGCGTAGCCCACTGCTTTCAGGTAGCGCTCATCCATGTGTTCCAGCCCGGCCAGCATCACCGGGTGTGTGCCCGCGCCGGTCGCAGCGGCGGCGCGCTCGTCGAGATAATTCTTGATCTCGACGATGGCGGGCACCGAGTCGCGCACCTGGCCAAAAAATTCCAGGCAAACAGTGCGGATCGCCGCGGGCATTTTGTGCAGGATGAAGCGCGCCGAGGTGATAATGCCGTCGCAACCCTCTTTCTGTATGCCGGGGAGCCCGGAGAGGAACTTGTCGGTTACGTCCTTGCCCAGGCCGGCCTTGCGAAACTGCGCGCCTGGAATTTCGAGAATCTCAGGCTCGCCGTAGGCAGTGCTGCCGTCGCGGCGATAGCGTTGCACCTGGAAGCGCGTTGCCGGCACATCGTGGATTTTTCCGAGGTTGTGCTCCAGACGCGTGACTTCGAGGAAAAAACCGTTCGCATCCACCATGCGCCAGGAGACGAGGTTGTCCAGGGCGGTGCCCCATAACACCGCTTTCTTGCCGCCCGCGTTCATGGCCACATTGCCGCCGATGCAGGACGCGTCCGCCGAGGTCGGATCGACGGCGAACACCTGGCCGGCTGCTTCAGCCGCTTCCATTACCCGCTTGGTCACCACGCCCGCGCCGCAGCGTATGCTCGCGACCTTGCCCGCAACGCCCGGCAGCTCGCTCAGCTCGACCGCGCCCAGCGCGTCCAGTTTTTCAGTATTGATCACTGCCGATAGCGGCGTGAGCGGCAGCGCGCCGCCGGTGTAGCCGGTGCCGCCGCCGCGCGGAATGATGGTGAGCCCGAGACTGATGCAGTCGCGCACCACCGCGGCGACTTCGTCTTCGCTGTCCGGATAGATGACGACGAAGGGGTATTCGACGCGCCAGTCGGTGGCGTCCGTCACATGCGAGACGCGCGCCAGGCCGTCGAACTGGATATTGTCCCTGCGCGTGCTGCGGCAAAGCTTTTTCAGTGCGCGGCGCCGCAATGCGGCCACTTCGGCGAAGCCGGCGGCGAAGGCATCGACCGCGTCGCGAGCGCTCGTCAGCAGAAACGCGACCCGCTGCGCGCGAGCCGCCTGCTGCGCCTTGATGCCGGCATCCGCATTCGTCTCGTCAAGGTTTTGCTGGCGGCGTTTTTCGATCTCCTCCAGGCGGTGGTGCATGGCCGCGATCAGCGCCGCGCGCCGGCCGGGGTTGTCGTGCAGGTCGTCCTGCAAATAGGGATTGCGCGACACCACCCAGATATCGCCGAGCACTTCGTAGAGCATGCGCGCCGAGCGACCGGTCCTGCGCTCCGAGCGCAGGACGTGCAGCGTGTCCCAGGCTTTTTCGCCGAGCAGGCGCAGCACGATCTCCCGGTCCGAGAACGAGGTGTAGTTGTAGGGAATTTCGCGCAGCCGGGCACTCATCGCTATCCTTCGGTCGTCACCGCGGTCCCGCTGCGGACGCGTGCTCGGCTTCAAGCTCGACCGGCGGCGCGAACACGTCGCGATAGCTGGCGTAGAAGCTCGCAAACAGAATGGGAACGTAGCTGAGCATCACCGGCAGCATCACCAGGATGAACGCATTCTGCGATTTACTGCCGAGCAGTCCGCGCACCAGCAAGGCGAGCACGAACAGCGCAAAGCTGCAGATCACGCTTAGCAACACAAGGGCGAGGCCGTAAGCGAAAAACGCCCGCCAATTGCTTAACGTCGCAAAAAAACTGTAGAACAAGGCCTGCAGGGCGGGGAGTTCGCGCCATGCCGACAGGGCGGGCGCAAACCAGAAGGCGGCCAGCACGGGCATGTACAGGGCGCCGGCGAGCATCGCCGCGCCGGCCAGGCTGCCGTCCTCAAACGCCGCGGCGGGCGGCTTTTCGCCAAACACCATCAGCTGCAGCAGCAGACCGCCGTCGATCAGCGCAGACAGGCCGAGGATGGCGAGCCCGCTCGCGAGGTAGAGGCCGCCCTGGCGCAGCAGCGCCGGCAGATTCGATTTGAATCCGGAGAACAGCAGCTTGAAGCCGAGCTTGCGGCCATGGTCGAGTTCCCGGCTCGCGATCATGAAGCTGGCCGAGAACGTCGGGATCAGCACGGTTGCAGCGAACCATCCGACTACCGGGACCATGCCCAGTATTTGCATCAGCATGATGTAGGAGAGCGTCAGGAAAGCCCACATCGCCGGGCTTTTGCGAAACAACGCAAAGCCGGTCAGCACCCAGTTCCAGCCACGAGCTGCGGGGACGGTGTTCATGTTTCCAGTCGGCACTTGCGCAACATCAGATCCAAGGCGCCGCGCCGGAATGGGCGATGCGCAGTTCAAGGATGCGGCGAAAGTGCTCGGGATCGTGCGCATGCACCAGTTCGCCCGCGCGCGGCAGGTAAAAGTCGTACAGTCGCGACAGCCAGAAGCGCAGCGCCGCGGCCCGCAACAATACCGGCCAGGCCTTGCTCTCCGTTGTGGTGAACGGTCGTTTTGCGTGGTAGGCGGCGAGCAGCGCCCGTGCCCGCGGCACGTCTATGCCGCCGCCCGCGTCCACGCACCAGTCATTGAGCGTTACCGCCACGTCGAACAGCAGGCAATCGATGCCGGCAAAATAGAAATCGATCACGCCGCCGATGCGCTCGCCCGCGAACAGCACGTTGTCGCGGAACAAATCGGCGTGGATCGGCCCGCGCGGCAGATCCACGCGCCTGTGCTGCAGCTGGAATTCGAGTTCCGAGCGCAGCAGTTCGGCACGCGCCGCATCAAGGAACGGGTTTACCTTGGACGCCGCCTCGCGCCACCAGCGCGGTCCGCGCGGATTCTCGAGCCTGCCTGCATAGGACTGGCCGGTGAGATGTATTTCGGCGAGCGTGGCGCCGACCTGGCTGCAGTGCGCCGGCGTTGGCGCAGCGACCACCTCGCCTTGCAGTCTGGTCATCAGCGCTGCAGGCTTGCCGTTCAGTTCCGAAAACATCCGCCCCTGAACATCGATCGCCGGTGCCGGGCTGGGTATTCCACGCTGCGCCAGATGAGCCATCAATCCGAGATAGAAGGGCAATTCGGTCGGTGTGAGTTTTTCGAACAAGGTCAGCACATAGCTCCCGCCGGTGGCGGTCACAAAATAGTTGGTATTCTCGATGCCGGCGGCGATGCCCTGCATCCGCACCAGCGTTCCCAGGCGGTAGAACTTTAACCAAACAGACAACTGCTCGGGTGTGACCGGTGTAAAGACTGACATGCGGGCAATGGGCGATGAGCCGGGGGCGACGGGGCTGCGGGATTTACCTCGCAGTCCTTAGCTTTGACGCATCACTTTTTTTCAGAAAGAATGAATCACCCACTGCGGCACGCGCAGGCCGGTATCGAAGGAATCACGCCGGCTCATGACGCCGTTGCCAGCCTCGTCTATCAGGAAGTAGGCCACGCCATGCGGCGGCGTCACCTTCATCGCATAAAGTTTGCCGTTGACGCGATACTCCTCCACCTTGTCTTCGCCACGTTTGGTGATCGTGACCTGCGGTTCCAGCGCCGGGTCCAGCGCGAGGCCGGGCGGCGGTGGCGGTGGTTCTGGCAAAGGCTCGAGCTTGGGCGGCTGTTGCGCCGCAAGCGGAAGCGCAATTCCGAGTAGAGCTATTCCTAACAAACGGCGCATGACGGGCTTCCGATCGATTGTCCTTGGGAATGAATTTTAGCAGATTCGGACGGCCCCTCAGAGATTGAGTAGGTTCTCGCGTTCTGCCGGCAGGGGTGCAAACCCCCTTTAATGGTGCGAACCCCCGTTTTTTGGCTGCGGCGTAACTTGGCGCTGCGCGCCAAGTTGGCCTGCGCCGAAAAAGCGGGCCTCGTTCTCGCATGTTCCTCATAAATTGAGCAGGGTCTCGCGTTCTGCCGGCAGAGGTGCGAACCCCCTTTTTTCGTAATACTTGAATATCGCCTCCACGATCGCTGCCGGATCATCGATGGTTTGCACCAGATCCAGGTCCGCAGGATCGATCATATGCTCCGCCTGCAGGCGGTCGCGGAACCAGTCGAGCAGCCCGCGCCAGTAGGGCGAATGCACCAGGATGATCGGCATTTTGCGCGTTTTACCGGTTTGCACGAGGGTAAGCGCTTCGGACAGCTCGTCCAGGGTACCGAAGCCCCCCGGCAGCACTACATAGGCGGTGGCGAACTTGACGAAGCTGACCTTGCGCGCGAAGAAATGATGGAAGGTGAGGCTGATATCCTGGAAACGATTGCTGAGCTGTTCGTTCGGCAGCTGGATATTCAGGCCAACCGACGGCGATTTGCCGAAGTAGGCGCCTTTGTTGGCGGCTTCCATGATCCCGGGGCCGCCACCGGAGATCACCGAGAACCCAGCGTCGGAGAGCAGCCGCGCGATCTTTTCCGCGAGCAGGTAGTAGGGCGAGTCGGCCGGTACGCGCGCACTGCCGAATAGGCTCACCGCCGGGCGAATCTGCGCCAGGCGCTCCGTGGCCTCGACGAATTCTGACATAATCCCGAACATCCGCCAGGACTCGCGCGCATTGTGGGCCATGTCTGTTGCGCCGGCGTCGGCCGGCCGCGGAATTTTTCCATTCATACCAGTGACTCTATGAAAACCCTGTTGTTGGTGGATGGCTCGTCTTACCTGTACCGCGCGTTTCACGCGTTGCCGGATTTGCGCAACGCGCGCGGCGAGCCCACCGGCGCGATCTATGGCGTGCTCAACATGCTACGTCGCCTCGCCGCGGACTACAAGCCGGACTATCTCGCCTGTGTGTTCGACGCCAAGGGCAAGACTTTTCGCGACGACTGGTATGCCGCTTACAAGGCCAACCGCCCGTCCATGCCCGAGGACCTCGCGCGCCAGATCGAGCCTCTGCATCAGGCGGTGGTCGCGCTCGGCTGGCCGTTGCTGATGATCGAAGGCGTCGAGGCCGACGACGTCATCGGCACGCTGGCGCGACAGGCCGCCGAGTCCGGCATGCGCTGCATTGTCTCCACCGGCGACAAGGATCTGACCCAGCTGGTATGCGAGCATGTCAGCCTGATCAATACCATGAACAATGAACGCCTGGACGAAGCCGGGGTCGAAGCCAAGTTCGGTGTACCGCCGCGGCTGATGCTCGATTACCTCACCCTGGTCGGCGACAGCGTGGACAACGTGCCCGGCGTGGATAAAGTGGGGCCCAAGACTGCGCTTAAGTGGCTCACCCATTATGGCTCGCTCGATGCCGTCGTCGAACACGCGGCGGAAATCGGCGGCGTTGTCGGCAAGAATTTGCGCGATGCGCTGCCCTGGCTGCCGCAGGCGAAAAAGCTCCTTACCGTGTACTGCGACGTGCCGCTGCCGCTGAAGCCGGAGGACTTGTTGCCGCTGCCCTGTAGCGAGGCCGAGCTAAGCGGCTTGTTTCAGCGCTTCGGCTTCAAGAGCTGGCTGAAACAGCCGCCGCAGGAAAGCGCAGCAGCGCCCGCGTCCGCGCCAGCGCAGCCGCACGCAGAGGCTGAAGCGTTGGAGCGGCGCTACGAAACCATACTCGACGAAGCGCAGCTGGCCGAATGGCTGAACCTGCTCGATTCTGCCGCCCTGGTCGCATTCGACACCGAGACGACCGGCCTCGACCCATTGACCGCGCAACTGGTCGGCATGTCGTTTTGCGCCGAACCGGGACGGGCCGGATACCTGCCGCTTGCGCACAATTACGCCGGCGCGCCGCAACAGCTGGGCGTGGCACGGGCGCTCGCTTTGCTGCGGCCCTGGCTCGAGGACGCGGCCAAGCCCAAACTTGGCCAAAACCTCAAGTACGACGAGCACGTGCTCGCCAATCACGGTGTCCGGCTTCGCGGCATCATGCACGACACGTTGCTTGAGTCCTACGTGCTCGAGTCGCATTTGCGCCACGACATGGGTACGCTCGCAGAACGCCATCTGCAACTGCCGACCATCAGCTACGATGAGGTTACCGGCAAGGGGGCGCAGCGCATCGGTTTCGAGCAGGTGAGCGTGGAGCGTGCCACCGAATATTCCGCCGAAGATGCCGACGTGACCCTGCGCCTGCACCAGTGCCTGTACCCCAAAGTGCAGGCCGAAGCCGGGCTGGAGTTCATCTATCGGCAGATCGAATTGCCGGCGCGCGAAGTGCTGTTCAGGATGGAGCGTACCGGCGTGCTCATCGACGCCGCCCTGCTCGAAGCGCAAAGCCGCGAACTCGGGCAGAAAATGATGGAATTGGAACACCGGGCTTTTCAGGAGGCGGGCCAGCCGTTCAATCTGAATTCACCCAAGCAGATCGGCGAAATCTTCTTCGAGCGCCTGCAGCTGCCGGTGCTGAAAAAGACCCCCAGCGGCGCACCCTCCACCGACGAGGAGGTGCTGGAGCGACTCGCCGCGGATTACCCGCTGCCCAAGACCCTGCTCGAGTATCGCGCGCTCACCAAGCTGAAGTCCACCTACACCGACAAGCTGCCGCGCATGGTCAACCCTGCGACCGGGCGCGTGCATACCAATTACGCCCAGGCGACGGCGGTGACCGGGCGCCTGGCCAGTACCGACCCGAATTTGCAGAACATCCCGGTGCGCACGCCCGAAGGCCGGCGCATCCGTGAGGCATTCATCGCGCCGGCCGGCAGTGTCATTGTTTCGGCAGATTATTCCCAGATAGAACTGCGCATCATGGCGCACATTTCGCGCGACGAAAATCTGCTGCGCGCCTTTGCCGCGGGCGAGGACGTGCACCGTGCGACCGCCGCGGAAATCTTCAATCGCGGCCTGCACGAAGTCACTACGGAAGAGCGCCGCTACGCCAAAGTGATCAACTTCGGCCTGATCTACGGCATGTCGGCCTTCGGCGTGGCCCAGGCTTTGGGGCTGGAGCGCGCCACCGCCCAGGCCTATATCGACAGTTACTTCACCCGCTATCCGGGCGTGGCGCGCTACATGCAGCAGACGCGCGAGCAGGCGCGCGAGCGCGGTTATGTCGAAACCGTGTTCGGCCGCCGGCTGTGGCTGGCGGAGATCCGGGCCGCCAACAGCGGCCGGCGCCAGGGCGCCGAGCGTGCTGCGATTAACGCGCCGATGCAGGGGACGGCGGCGGATCTGATCAAACTCTCCATGATCGCGGTGCAAGACTGGCTCGACCGGGAGCGGTTATCGGCGACACTGGTGATGCAGGTGCACGACGAACTGGTGCTGGAAGTGCCGCAGGCGGAGCTTGCGCGGGTGCGCGAGGCGCTGCCGGGGCTGATGACCGGGGTGGCCAAATTGGCGGTACCTCTTGTCGTGGACGTGGGTGTGGGTGCAAACTGGGAGCAGGCGCACTAATCGATTCAAGGTGCAGGATGAGCGAGCACTCCAGCCAGAAGCCGTCAGCGACGGTTGCACCCGGACAGGTGCCGTTCCGGCATGTGGTGCTGCTCGGCGATGCGCTGCTCGACGCGTACAGCAGCATCGACAAGACGCCGGGAAAATTCGAGAGTTCCGTTCTACCGGGAACGCGCGATGACGAGTGGAAGCTCAGCGTCGTCTCCGAGACCGAGCTTGAGCGCGAGGGGCACGCGCGCGCCCTTCCCAAGGACGCCACCCACGCGATGATTTTCATCGAGGGTAATCATGCGATAGAGCAAAGCGGGCTGCTCGACCAGAGGCCGGATGCGTTGGGGCAGACCCTGGAGCAACTCTCGTTTGCAGCCGATGAGTTCGAGCGTACGCTCGAGCGGCTGATCGACGTGGCACAGGCGGCGCGGCTGGTGATCATGGTGTGCACCATGTTTCAGCCCAACTACAAGGATCCGGTGCGCCAGCGCATCGCCAGCGCCGCGCTGGCGCTGTTCAATGACCGCGTCACCAAGCGCGCCGCTGCGGCGCACGTCTCCCTGATCGATTTGCGCCTTGTATGCAACGAGCCGGAGGATTACGACAGGCCGACCTTGCTGTCCAAGCGCGGCGTGCAAAAGGTGGCCAACGTCATCCGTTTTGCGATGTACGAACTCGATGTCGGGGCGCGCCGCAGCGAGGTGTTCTTCTAGAACCCCCGCGCGACCTGCCGGTCGCGCCGAAGACCTTGCTGATGATGCTGCTTGCGGCGCCGGCGGAATCCTGACGGTTTTTCTTGTCTTCTTCGGCGGTCATCATGAATGGCCCGAAGAGCGCCTATAGCAGTGCCTTACATCAGGATTCGAATGTCCTGAACGCGGGAGAAGTCGCGGTCGTGGGTTACCAGCGCAAAGGCGTTGATCTGCAACGCAGTGGCCAGCTGGATTGCGTCGGGCAGGCGTAGCCGGTAGCGCTGCCGCAGACGGGCAGCATCGATTGCAATTGAGGCGCTCAAAGGATAAAGCGCGTGCTCGAACATTGCCGCTTCCATCTGTTTTGCGAGCGCATCGCGGCCATGCTCGTAGGGCCCGGTCAGCACTTCAGCCAAAGTGATCGTGGTGATTGCGATGGACACGTGGCCGGCGGCAGCAGCTTCAAACAGGCCAGCGAATCGATGCGCTAATCGCGCGTTGTCCTCCAAATGGTAGATCAGCGGCGCACTATCCACCAACAGCAGTGCCCCGTCAGGCAGCGCCGTCCAGTCGACCACCGGTGACGCGTCGCCTGCTGTAGAGGCGCGGCGTTTGGGCGGCTTCGGATTGCTCACCTTGACCACTCGCCGCGTAGTTCGGCGATGGTACGGGCAGGGTCCTTGCCCCACAGGCCAGCGGCGCTCCCCTTCAGCGCCATCAGCGAAGTCGGCAGGCCCGGCTTGACGCCAGCCATGCTGACCGGAACCAATGCGGCATAGGGCTGCCCGTGCTTGGTGATTACCGTGATTGCGCCTTGGTGGGCTGCGGTGACGAGTTCAGGCAAACGCCGGCGAGTGATTTCAATGCCCAGGGTGGCCATGACATTTCCTTGTGGAGTTCAATATGTACAGACTGTACATATTTTCGGACTGTTTGCATCAATTGGCAAGGAAAATCTATTCAGGACCAAGCCGAGCCTTCGGTCTTTCCCGCTTTCCCGGCGTGCTGGAACGACCCGTGCCGCCTGCGAGTATTCCCCCGGCGTCCTGCACGCTCATGCCATTCACCGCATTCACCAGCAGCGGCTTGGCTTCGACCACCGCGATTTCGGCGGCAAGATGCGGCGGGCTCTGTAGGCGTCGCCTGCTGCCAAATTGACCCTTGTTTCGAGCGCGTGCCGGGGAGGCGTGACCGGTCGGATGCGGCCAAGCGGTCGCTTGCGATTTTCCTCGATAGCAGTCACTCAATGTACGGTGACGACAACACAGACCAGGTGGTGCCTATATCGTGTGAGTGTGCAGGTGCCTATATTGATTGCCATGGTTGAGGAAACAAGGGCTTGGGCGTAACCTGTCCGTGCTAGACCCCGCTGTTGGGGTTTTATAAGGCCCCATTTATGGGGCCGAATTCTTGTTG
>CAKKSJ010000321.1 GCA_919902965.1 Burkholderiales bacterium | reverse complement strand
CCGTGTTTGTGTGGGTGCTGCTGATGAACACCATGGACTTCCTGCCGGTCGACATTATGGCCTGGATCCTGACGAACGTGTTCCATCAGCACGAATTCAGAATCGTACCCACCGCCGACGTCAACACCACCTTCGCGCTGTCGCTCTCGGTATGGCTGCTGATGATCTATTTTGCGATTGCTGCCAAGGGCCTGGGCGGCTGGATACACGAGTTGTTTTGCGCGCCCTTCGGCGCTAACCCGCTGCTGTGGCCGTTCAACTTTGCGTTCAATCTTGTCGAATACGTGTCCAAACCGCTGTCGCACTCGCTACGGCTGTACGGCAACATGTATGCGGGAGAGATCATTTTCCTGCTGCTGTGGGTGTGGGCCGCAACCAGCCTCAGCGGCGCGTTCTTCGGCGTAATACTCGGCGTCGGCTGGTCGATTTTTCACATCCTGATCGTGGTGCTGCAGGCGTATATATTCATGATGCTTACCATTGTGTATATCTCGATGGCACATGAGAGCCATTGATATGGTGAGCATCCGACTTGGGGGATATACAAGCGGGCGTGCCCCCTTGTTCCCCATCGGCATGATGCTTACCATTGTGTATATCGCGATGGCACACGAAAGCCATTAATTCTCCCACTAACCCCGCCAATATTACATTTCGTTCAAGAAAGGACACTACGATGGATAAAATTCAAGCCTTGGCCATGATTCAGGCCTACACCGGCATCGGCATCGGCCTGATGGTCGGACTCGGTGCCATGGGCGCCTGCATCGGCGTGGCCTTGATGTGCAGCCGTTTTCTCGAAGGCGCAGCCCGTCAGCCCGAGTTGATCCCGCAGCTGCAGGTCAAGGTGTTCCTGCTACTCGGCCTGATCGACGCCTCGTTCATTATCGGTGTCGGCATCGCGATGCTATTCGCATTTGGCAACCCGCTGCTTGCCGTCGTCGTCGCCAGCTAATCCGATTGCAACGCTGGTCCAGTCGCAGCGGACCGGCCCCGCCGGGATTCGAACATGAATATCAATTTGACACTGATCGCGCAGGCGATATCGTTCGCACTGTTCATTCTGTTTACGGTCAAGTTCGTCTGGCCGCCGCTGATGAAAGCGATCGAAGAGCGCCAGAAACAGATTGCAGACGGCCTGGCCGCCGGCGAAGAGGGCAAGCAGCAATTGGAGGCCTCCGGCAAACGCGCAAGCGAGGAGTTGGGCAAGGCGCGCGCGCGCGCCACCGAAATCATCGCACATGCGGAGAAGCGCGGGCTGCAGATGATAGAGGAAGCCAAGGGCTCGGCCAAAGCCGAGGGCGATCGCCTGATCGCCGGGGCCAAATCGGAAATTCAGCAGGAAGTATCGAGCGCCAAGGAAGCCCTGCGCGAACAGGTGGCGGCCCTGGTAGTCAGCGGCGCCGAAAAAATTCTGCAGCGCGAAATCAACGCCCAGGCCCACGCTGATCTGCTCAACCAACTGAAGCGGGAGCTGTAGACCTTTATGGCCGAGACCGCTACCCTCGCGCGGCCTTACGCCGAGGCCGTATTCCGCCTCGCCGACGCGGGCGGCGCGCTCGCGGCATGGTCGGGCACACTGCACACGCTGGCGCAGGTGGCAGAGCATCCTGACATGCGGGAATGCCTGGCCAAGTACGATCTGACCGCGTCTCAGTTGCAGGAGTTGTTTCTGTCATTGTGCTCGGGCGAACTTTCGGCCGAGGCGAAGAATTTTGTCCAACTCCTGATCGAATACGACCGGCTGACGCTGCTGCCTGAAATTTTCGCGCAATTCGAAACGCTGAAGAATGAGCGTGAAGGCGTGGTCGACGCCCAAATCACTTCCGCTTTTGCGTTGGAGGGCGTGCAGCTCGCGGGCCTGGTGGCGGATTTGGAAAGACGTTTCAAACGCAAAATCAATCCCCAGGTGAGCGTCGACAGCGATCTCATCGGCGGCGTGCGCGTGGTGGTCGGCGACGAAGTCATCGACGGCTCGGTGCGCGGCAAGCTGAACGCGATGGCCGCCGGCCTGCTCGCGAGCTGAGAATACCCAAGCTTCAGGAGATAGCATGCAACAGTTGAATCCTTCCGAAATCAGCGAGCTGATCAAGAGCAAGATCCAGAATCTTGCGCTGTCCGCCGACGTGCGCACCCAGGGCACCGTAGTGTCGGTGACCGACGGCATCTGCCGCATCCACGGTCTGTCGGATGTAATGGCGGGCGAGATGCTCGAGTTTCCCAAGAACACTTTCGGCCTTGCGCTCAACCTCGAGCGCGACTCGGTCGGTGCGGTGGTATTGGGTCCCTACGAACATATTTCCGAAGGCGACACGGTTAAATGCACCGGCCGCATTCTGGACGTGCCGGTCGGCCCGGAACTCATCGGCCGCGTGGTCAACTCCCTCGGCCAGCCGATCGACGGCAAGGGCCCG
>CAKKSJ010000320.1 GCA_919902965.1 Burkholderiales bacterium | reverse complement strand
GATCGCGATCGGGCTTTTTGCATCCCAGCCGGCGATCACGCTCAACATCAGCGCGCAATCCTCTACTGTGCGCGCCATTGGACCTTGCACTCCCAGCGTGCTCCAGCCGGTCTTCGCCGGCCAGACCGGCACCCGCCCCGGCGAGGTGCGCAGGCCGACGACATTGCAGAAATTCGCCGGACAGCGCAGCGATCCGCCCATGTCGCTGCCGTCTGCCAAAGGCACCATGCCGGCAGCCAGCGCCACCGCCGCACCGCCGGAGGAGCCGCCGCAGGTCTTGCCGGTGTCGTAGGGATTGAGGGTCTTGCCGAATACCGCGTTGAAAGTCTGCGAACCGGCGCCGAATTCGGGTGTGTTCGTCTTGCCTATGGAAATCGCCCCTGCCGCCTGCAAACGATCCACGATGAGCAGATTGCGGTCGGGAACGAAGTCCTTGTAGATCGGCGAGCCGAAGGTCGTGCGCATGCCGCGGGTCAGGAACAAATCCTTGTGCGCGACAGGCAGGCCGTGCAGCGCCGCGAGCGGTTCGCCGCGCGCCTGCTTCTCGTCTGCTGCGAGCGCCTGCGCCAGGGCCTGCTCGGCGTGCAGCGTGACTATGGCATTGAGCTTCGGGTTAAGGCGCTCGATCTGCGCGAGCGATGCCTGCATCAGTTCGCGCGCCGACAAGTCCTTGCGCCGGATACGGCTGGCCAATTCGGTCGCCGGCAGAAAACAGAGGTCCTCGCTCATCCCGCACTTCCTTGTCTGGTTCAATTGGATTCTAACAAACAACACCGCATGCACTGACTCGCCATCCTGCGTGCGATGACGGGCGATCCCGCGCGTGCTATTTTGGCGGATCCAGCGCGAGTTCCAGCAGCACATCGCGCAGCCACTGCTGGGCCGGATCGCGCTGATTGCGCTCGTGCCAGATCTCGCCGACGGTGTAGCCTTCGATGGCCAGCGGCGGCTCGAAAATGCGCAGCTTTTCCGCGTAGCCGCGCGCGAGGCGCTCGGGCAGGGCACTGATCATGTCCGAACGCGCCACAATCTCCGGCACCAGAAGAAAATGCGGCACCG
>CAKKSJ010000319.1 GCA_919902965.1 Burkholderiales bacterium | reverse complement strand
CAGCCAGGAATCCGACATGGCGCTCGAGTTGCGCAACCGCGACCGCGAGCGCAAGTTGATCAAGAAGATCGACGAAACCATCGCTAAAATAGACGGCAAGGACTATGGCTATTGCGAGAGTTGCGGCGTCGAGATCGGCCTGAAGCGGCTGGAAGCGCGTCCCACGGCGACGCTGTGCATAGACTGCAAAACCCTGGATGAAGTGAGGGAAAAACAGCTCGCGAAGTGAAACTTCGCGAGCTGTTTTCAGTGAAGACTAACTTGCCGCATAGCGGCAAGTTACGTCGAAACTAAAAGCAAAAAACGGCGGCTCGATGCCGCCGTTTTTTATGGTTGAGCGTTTTCGGTGTCCGCATCCACCCTCCCGATAAAAAAGGACGCCTAAGCGTCCTTTTCCTCCAGCAAGCCCGTTATATCAAGTCGGCTGCGCCGCGCCCGGCTGCTGCGCCTCGGACTCCACTGCCTTCATCGACAGGCGCAAGCGGCCTTTATCGTCGGCTTCCAGCACCTTGACCTTGACCAGTTGTCCTTCCTTGAGGTGATCGGCGACGCTCGCGACGCGCTGCTGGCTGATTTGCGAAATGTGCAGCAGGCCGTCCTTGCCCGGCAGCACGCTGACAATCGCGCCGAAATCGAGCAGCTTCAGCACCGTGCCGTCATAGACTTTGCCGACCTCTACGTCAGCAGTGATCGCCTCGATGCGCTTTCTCGCCAGTTCCCCGCCTTCGGAGCTGATACAGGCGATGCTGACCGTGCCATCGTCCTCGATATCGATCGTGGTACCTGTCTCTTCGGTCAGCGCGCGGATGACCGCACCACCCTTGCCGATCACGTCGCGGATTTTGTCCGGATTGATCTTGAGCTTGATGATGCGCGGTGCGAAAGTGGAAATATCGGAGCGCGACGACGGCAGCACCTCGGTCATTTTCTTCAGAATCACCATGCGGCCTTCGCGCGCCTGCGACAGCGCGACCTGCATGATTTCCCTGGTAATGCCCTCAATCTTGATGTCCATCTGCAGTGCGGTGACGCCGCTGTCGGTGCCCGCGACCTTGAAGTCCATATCGCCCAGGTGATCCTCGTCACCGAGGATGTCGGTGAGCACCGCGAAGCGGTTGCCTTCCTTGATCAGTCCCATGGCGATACCGGCCACATGCCCCTTCATCGGCACCCCGGCATCCATCAGCGCCAGGCTGCCGCCGCACACCGACGCCATTGAACTTGAGCCGTTGGACTCGGTGATTTCCGATACCACGCGCATGCTGTAGCCGAAATCCTCCACTGCGGGCAGGGTCGCAAGCAATGCGCGCTTGGCCAGGCGGCCATGACCGATTTCGCGCCGCTTGGGCGTGCCGACACGGCCGGTTTCGCCGGTCGCATAGGGGGGGAAGTTGTAATGCAGCATGAAGCGGTCTTTGTACTCGCCCATCAAGGCATCGATGATCTGCGAGTCGCGCGCCGTTCCCAGGGTCGCGACAACAATCGCCTGGGTTTCGCCGCGGGTGAACAGCGCCGAGCCGTGCGTGCGCGGCAGCACGCCCAGGCGGATGGTGATCGGGCGCACGCTGCGCGTGTCGCGGCCGTCGATGCGCGGCTCGCCGTCGAGAATCTGGTTGCGCACGATTTTCGACTCCAGCGCAAAACAGATTTCCTTGGCCGCATTCGCATCCGGCCCGCCTTCGGTACCGACACCGATCTCCGCGAACACGCGTTTCCAGATCGCATCGATGGCCAAGGTGCGCGCCTGCTTCTCTTTCACCTGAAACGCCGCACGCAGATCGGCCTCAACCAGCGCGGCAACGCGCGCGCTCAGGTTCTCGTCCTTGGCCGGCGGCTGCCAGTCCCACATCGGCTTGGCGGCGACGTCGGCGAGTTCGTTGATCGCCTGGATCGCGGCCTGCATCTGCTCGTGACCGAACATCACCGCGCCGAGCATCACTTCCTCCGACAATTCGTGCGCTTCCGATTCCACCATGAGCACCGCGTGCTCTGTGCCCGCCACCACCAGGTTAAGCCTGGAATCTTTCAGCTGCGTCGCGGTCGGGTTGAGAATGTACTGGCCGTTGGCATAGCCGACACGCGCGGCGCCGATCGGGCCATTGAATGGAATTCCGGACAGGGTCAATGCGGCCGAAACGCCGATCAACGCGGCGATGTCGGGATCGACCTCGGGGTTGACCGACATGACCGTCGCCACGACCTGAACTTCATTGTAGAAACCATCGGGAAACAGCGGGCGGATGGGACGGTCGATCAGGCGTGAAGTGAGAACCTCTTTTTCGGAAGGCCTGCCCTCGCGCTTGAAAAAACCGCCCGGGATTTTGCCCGCGGCATAGGTCTTCTCGATGTAATCGACCGTGAGCGGGAAAAAATCCTGTCCCGACTTGGCATGATGGGAGCCGACCACGGCGCACAGGACAACGGTGTCGTCCATGCTGACCATGACTGCGCCGCCGGCCTGGCGCGCGATTTCGCCCGTTTCCAGAGTCACCTGATGGGCGCCGTAGGTAAAAGTCTTTTTGATGGGATTCAAGGTTTTATCCTTTGCAATGGGCGCGCATGGCGCCTGCGGTCAGAAACGGGAAGGGGCTGCTTCTGGAACTTCGAACCAGCCCGCGGAAAAACGCCCGTCGTATTACGACAGGCGTCGGGATTACTTGCGCAGGCCCAGCCGCTCGATCAGGCCGCGGTAGCCGTCCGCGTTCTTGCGCTTGAGGTAGTCGAGCAGCTTGCGCCGCTGGCTGACCATTCTCAGCAGACCACGGCGGGAATGATGGTCTTTGACGTTTGCCTTGAAATGGCCGGTTAGTTCGTTGATTCGCGTGGTTAGCAGCGCAACCTGCACTTCCGGGGACCCGGTGTCGCCTTTGGCGCGCTGGTAATCGTTGATAACTTGCGCTTTATGCGCAGTGGTAAATGGCATACTCATGCTCTCCTGGGTCTGGTCTTCGTCGCTGCAGCAAAGGCGCGGATTTTACACTGAAAATGGGTGGATTTTCAAGGGTTTTCCACTATTTTTGGGATTCCCGCGGGTCGCGCTGCGAGTTACTGGGCGCTGGCGATCACGCGCCTGGGCGAGATCGCGCCGTCGGCGCCCATTTCGCCCACGCCCAACAGGGCCCCGTCGCTGCCATAGATGCGCATACGCGGCTGCGGCGGACCTGGCCAGTGCACGCTCTGACCTTGCAGGAAGCGCGCCTGCTGTGCAGGTTCCAGGCGCACCTCGGGCAGATCCTGCAGCAAGGCGTCCACCGGCAGCAAGCAGGCATCGCGTTCGGCGGCCGGCATCGCTTCCAGGCTTTGCAGGGTATGCGCGTGGTCCAGGCTGAAGCGGCCGGCGCCGGTACGCCGCAGTGCGGCAAGATGCGCACCGCAACCGAGCGCTACGCCCAGGTCGTGGGCGATCGAGCGGATATAAGTGCCTTTGCTGCAGGTGATGGACAAGGCGAGCCTGTCGCCTTCGAACCATTGCAGCACCAGCGCGTGGATGCTGACCCGGCGCGCTGCGCGCGCTATGTCGATGCCGGCGCGCGCGTACGCGTATAGCGGCTTGCCCGCGTGCTTGAGCGCGGAATACAGCGGCGGCGTCTGCAGAATTTCGCCGCGGAATGCATGCAATGCGGCGGCGAGTTGCTCTGCGCTGACCTCTACCGCTTTCGTGGCGAGCACCTCGCCCTCAGCGTCCGCGGTGGCAGTGCTGACGCCCAGTTTGATCTGCGCCAGATAGGTCTTGTCGGCTTCGAGCAGGTCCGAGGAGAATTTTGTGGCCTCGCCGAAGAGTATCGGCAACAGGCCGGTGGCAAGCGGATCCAGCGTGCCGGCATGCCCGGCCTTCGCTGCCTGATAGAGGCGCTTCGCCTGCTGCAAGGCCGCGTTGGAACTCGCTGCCAGCGCCTTGTCCAGCATCAGCACGCCGTTCAAGGACCGCTTGATTCGATGCTCTCGCACTAGTCGCGTGGTTCCTTGCTGTCGGCTAGCGCCGCGTCGATAAGGCGCGACAACTCAAAGCCGCGCTCGACCGATGCGTCGTAGACAAAATGCAGCTGAGGTATGGAATGCAGCTTGATCCGGCGCGCGATCTGGCTGCGCAAAAAACCGTTGGCCTTGCTCAAACCCACTTCGGTTTCAGCGCGCTGCTCGGCGTTGCCCATCAGCGTATAGAACACCTTGGCGTGGGAATAATCGTTCGTCACTTCGACGCCGGTGAGCGTGATCATGGCGACGCGCGGATCTTTCAGTTCGGTGCGTATGATCTCGGCCAGTTCACGCTGGATCTGGTCGGCAACGCGCAGACTGCGGGCAGGGCCTTTAGGACTCATATCGACATGCCGCGTGACGGGACGCGAACCCCGCCTTACAGCGTCCTTGCAACTTCGAGCACTTCGTAGGCTTCGAGTTGGTCGCCTTCCGTGATCTCGTTGTAGTTCTTCAGCGACAAGCCGCACTCGAAGCCGGCTTTGACTTCGCGCACATCGTCCTTGAAGCGTTTAAGGGAATCGAGTTCGCCATCGTGGATGACCACGTTGTCGCGCAACAGGCGCACGCGCGCACCGCGCCTGATCACGCCCTCCTGCACCATACAGCCGGCAACCGTGCCGATCTTGGATATCTTGTAGATATTGCGGATTTGCACCGTGCCGGTGACGCTTTCCTTTTTCTCGGGCGCGAGCATGCCGGAAAGCGCTGCCTTCACCTCATCCACCGCGTCGTAGATGATGTTGTAGTAGCGGATGTCCACGCCCTGCGATTCGGCCAGCCTTCTGGCGGCGACATCGGCGCGCGTATTGAAGCCGATGACTACCGACTTCGAGGCAAGCGCAAGATTGATATCGGACTCGGTGATGGCGCCGACGCCGCTGTGCACCACACTCACCTTGACCTCTTCATTGGACAGGCGCGTCAGCGCATGCGCAAGCGCCTCGCGCGAGCCCTGCACGTCGGCCTTGATCAGCAGGGCCAGGGTCTTTACCCCGCCCTCGCCCATGTGCTCGAACATGTTTTCCAGCTTTGCCGCCTGCTGCTTGGCCAGCTTCACCTCGCGGAACTTGCCCTGGCGGAACAAGGCGATCTCGCGCGCCTTGCGCTCATCGGCCAGCGCCACCGCCTCTTCGCCTGCGAGGGGCACATCGGACAATCCCTGGATTTCCACCGGAATGGACGGCCCTGCCTGCTCCACCGGCTGACCGGTTTCGTCGAGCATCGCACGTACGCGGCCGAACACCGAGCCTGCGAGCAATATATCGCCGCGATGCAGCGTGCCCGACTGCACCAGGACGGTCGCGACCGGACCCTTGCCTTTGTCCAGGCGCGCTTCGATCACCAGGCCTTTTGCCGGCGCATCGACCGCCGCTTTCAGCTCCAGCACCTCGGCCTGCAACAACACCTGTTCGAGCAGATTGTCTATGCCGGCCCCGGTCTTCGCAGATACCTGGACAAACGGCGACTCGCCGCCGTATTCCTCCGGTACCACGCTTTGTGCCACCAATTCCTGCTTCACGCGCTCAAGATTGGCGTCCGGCTTGTCGATTTTGTTGATTGCGACCACCAGCGGAACGTTGGCCGCCTTGGCGTGCGCGATCGCCTCTATGGTCTGCGGCATGACACCGTCATCCGCCGCGACGACGAGAATGACGATATCGGTGGCTTTCGCCCCCCGCGCCCGCATCGCCGTGAACGCCTCGTGACCCGGGGTATCCAGAAACGTCACCATGCCGCGCGGGGTCTGCACGTGATAGGCGCCGATATGCTGCGTGATGCCGCCGGCCTCGCCCGATGCGACGCGCGTGCGCCGGATGTAGTCCAGCAGCGAGGTCTTGCCATGATCGACGTGGCCCATCACCGTTACCACCGGAGCGCGCGCCAGCAGCTCGTGTACGGACTCGTGCGCCTGTGGCTGCTCGCTGAGAAAAGTATCCGGCTCGTCCAGTTTCGCCGGCTTGGCGATGTGTCCCATATCTTCCACCACAATCATGGCAGTTTCCTGGTCCAGCACCTGATTGATGGTGACCATGCTGCCCAGCTTGATCAGCGTCTTAATGACGGCAGCGGCTTTCACCGACATCTTGTGCGCGAGGTCGGCGACGGTAATGGTTTCAGGCACCATGACTTCACGCACCACCGGCTCCGTGGGCGCCGCAAAAGTCTGCGCAGACTCCGCTTGCGCCGCGGGCTTGTGGCGTGCCCCTTTGGGCGTGTGCCAGCCCGAAGCGCCGCCCACGTCGCCGCGGGTTTTGATCGTGCGCCGCTTCGCCGTCTCGTCTTTCCAGATGGTAGTGGTTTTTTTCTTCGGGCTCTTCTTGTCGCCCTTGGCGGCCTCGTCGACTTTGGGCTTGTGCAGCGTGCCATCGGTGGCCGGCGCTTGCGCCGCGCCGGGCGTGGCCGGTGCCTGTTGCGCCTGCTTCTCTTCCATCTCGCGAGCCTCGGCCAGCTTCTTCTCGCGTTCCTGTTTTTCGCGCAATTCCTCCGACTGGCGGGCCATCAATTCGGCCTGGCGTTTCTGTTCCTGCTCGCGTAACTCGAGTTGCTTTGCGTCCACCGCCGGCGCGCGCGTGGCCGGCGCCTGCTTTTCCACCACCACCACCGGCGCCGGCGCTTCCGCTGGCGTCTCGGCGCTGGCATCGCGTTTGACGAACACGCGCTTTTTCTTGACTTCGACCTGGATGGTGCGTGACTTGCCGGTCGAATCCGATTTCTTGATTTCGGAGGTCTGTTTGCGCGTAAGCGTGATCTTGCTCTTCGCCTCGGTGGCACCATGCGCCTTGCGCAGGTACTCTAGCAGCCTCGTCTTGTCCTGCTCGCTCAGCGTGTCCTCGGCCTGCTGCTTGTGTACGCCAGCGGCCTTGAGTTGCTCGAGCAGCACCGAAGGCTGGACTTTGAGCTCCCCGGCAAATTGTGTAACGCTAGTTTGCCCCATACCGGTCCCCTACTTCCCTTCCTCTTCTGCGAACCAATGTTCGCGCGCTTTCATGATCAATGCCTTGGCGCGCTCGGCATCCATGGCGCAGATCTCGATCAAATCGTCCGTGGCCAGATCCGCAAGATCATCGCGCGTCCTGACGCCGGCCTCGGCCAGTTTCGCCGCGAGCTGGCTGTCCATGCCTTCCAGGCCGAGCAACTCGGGATCCACGCCCTCGACTTTCTCCTCGCTTGCGATTTCCTGCACCAGCAGGGCGTTGCGCGCGCGGCTTCTGAGCTCGTTGACCGTATTTTCGTCAAACGATTCAATTTCCATCATTTCATTGATCGGGACATAGGCGACCTCTTCCAGGGACGAGAAGCCCTCCGCAATCAGGATGTCCGCCACTTCCTCGTCCACGTCGAGTTTTTCTATGAACGTGGTGCGGATGCCGGCGCTTTCTTCCTGGTGCTTTTTCGCCGATTCCTCCTCGCTCATCAGGTTGATGGTCCAGCCGGTGAGTTCAGACGCCAGGCGCACGTTCTGGCCGCTCCTGCCGATGGCGATGGCCAGATTGGCCTCGTCCACCACCACGTCCATGCTGTGCTTTTCCTCATCAACCAGGATGCTGGACACGTCGGCTGGCGCCAGCGCGCCGATGACCAGTTGCGCCGGATCGGCCGACCAAAGCACTATATCGACCCGTTCGCCGCCCAGTTCGCCCGTAACCGCCTGCACGCGCGAGCCGCGCATGCCGACGCAGGTGCCGATCGGGTCGATGCGCTTGTCGCTGGTGAATACCGCGATTTTCGCGCGCACGCCCGGATCGCGCGCCGCCGATTTGATCTCCAGCAGGTTTTCCTCGATTTCCGGAACTTCCAGACGAAACAATTCGATGATGAACTCCGGCGCCGTGCGCGACAGTACCAGCTGCGGACCGCGCACATTGCGGTCGATGCGCAGCAACAGGGCGCGCACGCGGTCGCCCACGCGCAGGTTTTCTTTCGGGATCATCTGGTCGCGCGGCAGCACCGCCTCGATGCGTCCGGACTCGATCACCGCATTGCCGCGCTCGATGCGCTTCACCGTGCCAGTCACCAGCTTGTCGCCGCGGCCGAGAAAATCCTGCAGGATCTGCTCGCGCTCGGCGTCGCGGATTTTCTGCAAAATGACCTGCTTGGCCGCCTGCGCGCCGATACGGCCGAATTCGATCGGCTCCAGCGGTTCCTCGATAAACTCTTCCAGCTGTATGTCGGCGTGTTGTTTGAGCGCCTCCGACAGAGGAATCTGCTGCGGCGGGTTCTCCACCGCCTCATCGGCCACGACCTGCCAGCGGCGGAAGGACTCGAACTCCCCGGTATCGCGGTCGACAGCCACGCGCACATCCGCGTCGTCGCTGAAGCGCTTCTTGGTGGCCGAAGCGAGCGCCATTTCCAGCGCGACAAAGACCACGTCTTTATTGACGTTCTTTTCGCGCGACAGGGCGTCCACCAACAGCAGAATCTCACGGCTCATTTACTGCTCCTTCAACTTCAAAATTCAATCCTGGGCACCAGGCGCGCCTTGTCGATGTTGGCAAGATCTATGCTCACCCTGCCATCTTCCATTTCCAGCTCCAGCCTGCCTTGCGCCACCGCACGCATCACACCGGTAAAATTGCGCCGGCCGTCTACGGGTATTCTTAGCGTCAAACGCGCCTGCTCACCGGCAAAGCGCGCAAAATCAGCCTCTTTTTTCAAGGGCCGGTCCAATCCCGGCGAGGACACCTCCAGCCGGTCGTAATCGACACCCTCCACTTCCAGCACCCGCGCCAGCTGGTTGCTGACCCGGGCGCAGTCATCCACTGTGATCGCGCTTGCGCCGGCGCCCTGCCGGCCTGCCGGCGGCTTGTCTATGAAAAGCCGCAGCATTTTGCCCCGATTGGACAACTCCACATCGACGAGCTCGTAACCGAGTCCGTCCACCGTCGTTTCGAGCAAACCACGCAGTTCCATAGCCACAAATAAAAAATGGGCTGACCGCCCATCCCGCTGACCACATTCAAAAGACGCGAAATTGTAGCAGAAATTCGCCCCGCGAACAATGCGTTTTGTCTTTGACGATGCGATGCTTAGGGGCGAAACCTTGAAATGTTCTACCCTTGCTGCGCCGCTTCAGCGACGCCGGCGGCCGGACTTGGCCGGCGCTGCCCGGGACCGGTGCGCGACGGCTGATTTGGGCCTGGCAACCGCTTTGAGCACCACGGCCTGGGGTTGAAACTCCAGCGCGCCGAGCAGGCGCGCGATTTCGACTTCGTCGAGTTCGTGCATCTGCCCGCGTTTCAGGTAGGAGGGCAGGCTAATCGGCCCGAATCGCACCCGCATCAGGCGGCTCACCGTCAGGTTCAGGGCCTCGAACAAGCGCCGCACCTCGCGATTGCGCCCTTCGCTCAATACCACGTTGTACCAGTGATTGCTCCCCTGCCCGCCGGCGTCCACGATGCTGTCCAGGTGCGCTGCGCCGTCCTCCAGCGGCACCCCGGTGCGCAGGGCTTGCATCTGCTCCTCGCGCAACTCCCCCAGCACGCGCACAGCGTATTCGCGCTCAATCCTGTGGCGCGGGTGCATCAGGCGGTTGGCAAGCTCGCCCGAGGTGGTGAAAATCAGCAAGCCGCTGGTATTGAAATCCAGCCGACCCACCGCGACCCATTTGGCGCCGCGCAGGCGCGGCAGCTTTTCGAATACCTGCGGACGGCCTTCCGGGTCGTCGCGGCTGACGATTTCCCCCGTGGGCTTGTGATAGAGCAAGACGCGCGCCGCGTCGCTGCGACGCAAACGCAGCGGCCGGCCGTCAACCAGCACGCGATCGTCTGCGCTCACGCGCATCCCGATCACGGCCGGTGCGCCGTTTACGCTGACTCGACCCGCCGCGATCCACTGCTCCATTTCGCGGCGCGAGCCGATCCCGGCGCCGGCCAGCACCTTTTGCAGCTTGTCCGAGCTGGCGGCTGCGCTAGTCGGTTGCGGCGGCCGACGCGGCAGTTTCTGTGGCTGCGCCTGGCTCTTCGTTGGGCGGTGTCTGCGGGGCAAGGTCCAGGGTGCTGCTTATTTGTTCAAGCGGTGGTAATTCCTGCAGGGAACGCAGGCCCAGGTCGTCGAGGAAACTCTTGGTCGTTGCATACAAGGCGGGCCGGCCCGGAACCTCACGATACCCTACTGTGTCGATCCAGCCGCGCGCTTCGAGGCTCTTGATCACGTTGGTGGACACGGTCACGCCACGGATGTCTTCGATGTCGCCGCGCGTCACCGGCTGGCGGTAGGCGATGATCGCGAGCGTTTCCATCACTGCGCGCGAGTAGCGCGGCGGCTTGTCATGGGACAGGCGCTCCAGATACTGCTGGAATTCGGGGCGCGTCTGAAAGCGCCAGCCGCTTGCCAGATTGACCAGCTCCACGCCGCGACCCTGCCAGTCCTCGCGCAATTCGTCGAGCAGGCGCCGCAGCGTGTCTGCGCCTATGTCCTCCTCGAACAGGCGCCTGAGTTCGGTCAGCGTGAGCGGGTCCTGGGCCGCCAGCAAGGCGGTCTCCAGCACGGTCTTGGCTTCATTCGGGTTCAGCATAGGCAAGCTTCACGTAGATCGGCGCATAGGGCTCCGACTGGGTCACTTCGATCAAGCTTTCGCGCACCAGTTCCAGCAATGCGAGAAAACTCACCACTACCACCGCCACCCCCTTGCCCACTTCGAACAAGGAGGTGAAATTCACAAACTGGCCACCCTGCAGCCGGCGCAGCATCGCGGACATGAATTCACGCACCGACAACTCCTCGCGCGTCACTTTATGATGCTGCGTCATGCGCGCATGCATCAGCAGCGACTGCCACGCGGTGATGAGGTCCTCCGCGCGCACCTGCGGCAGGCGCACCACGGCGGCCTGCTCGATCCACACTTCCACGCTGAGGAAGTCGCGCCCCAGCACGGGCAGCGCATCGAGCTTGTGCGCGGCAAGCTTCATATTCTCGTACTCCACCAGCCGGCGCACCAATTCCGCGCGCGGATCCTGTTCGTCCTCGCGCAGGGCGCGCGGACGCGGCAGCAGCATGCGCGACTTGATTTCCATGAGCAAGGCGGCCATCAGCAGGTACTCGGCGGCCAGTTCCAGGTTGCGCCGGCGCATCAACTCCACATACTCCAGATACTGCTCGGTCAGCCGCGCCATCGGGATATCGAGAATGTCGATGTTCGCCTTGCGGATGAGATAGAGTAGCAGGTCGAGCGGGCCTTCGAACGTATCGAAAAAGACCTCGAGCGCGTCCGGCGGAATGTACAAGTCCGCCGGCAGCTCGAGCATCGCCTCGCCGCGCACCGTGGCAACGCGCGCGTCTGGCGCCGCGACCGCCGCGAGCGAGGGCAGCACTGCGTCGTTGGCTGCTGCCGGTTCGATCACGAGTAGTTCAATCCCATGGCCTCGCGCACATCGCGCATGGTCTCGGCCGCCAGCGTGCGCGCCTTTTCACAGCCGTCGGCAAGAATGCTTCTTACCAGGGTCGGATCATCCAGATAACGCTGGGCGCGTTCCCGCATCGGCGTCTGTTCGGCCAGCACCGACTGAATCAGCGGTTGCTTGCAATCGAGGCAGCCGAAAGCCGCGCTCCTGCAGCCCTGCTGCACCCAGTCGCGGGTTTTTTCGTCAGAATAAATCAGGTGCAACTGCCAGACCGGGCACTTGGCGGGATCGCCCGGATCGTTGCGCTTTACCCGGGCCGGATCGGTGGGCATGGTGCGCAATTTCTTGGTCACCGAGGCAGCATCTTCGCGCAGGCCGATCGCATTATTGTAGGACTTGGACATCTTTTGCCCGTCCAGGCCCGGCAGTTTGGAGGACTCGGTCAACAGCGCCTTCGGTTCGGCCAGGATCATGCGCCCGCCCCCTTCCAGGTAGCCGAACAAGCGCTCCCGGTCGCCCATCGACAGGTTTTGCCGCTCGTTCAACAGCGCCCGTCCCGCCTGCAATGCCGCTTCGTCGCCTTGCTCCTGATAGCGGGTGCGCAACTCGTTGTACAGTTTTCCCTTCTTGCTGCCGAGTTTTTTCACCGCCGCCTTGGCCTTGTCCTCGAAACCGGGTTCACGCCCGAACAGGTGGTTGAAGCGGCGCGCCACTTCGCGCGTTAGTTCCACATGCGGCACCTGATCCTCGCCCACCGGCACCCAGGCAGCGCGATACATGAGAATGTCGGCGCTTTGCAGCAAGGGATAGCCAAGAAAGCCGTAGGTGGCAAGATCGCGGTCGGCCAGTTTCTCCTGCTGGTCCTTGAAGCTGGGAACGCGCTCCAGCCAGCCCAGCGGCGTAATCATCGACAGCAGCGTGTGCAGCTCCGCGTGTTCCGGCACGCGCGACTGGATGAACAGCGTCGCGCGCGAGGGATCGATGCCGGCGGCGAGCCAGTCGATCACCATGTCCCACACGCTCTGCTCGATTACCTCGGGCGTGTCGTAGTGCGTCGTCAGCGCATGCCAGTCGGCGACGAAAAACAGGCAGGGGTACTCGCTTTGCAGCCTGACCCAGTTCTTGAGCGCACCGTGAAAATGCCCCAGATGCAGGCTACCGGTGGGGCGCATGCCGGAGACCACGCGTTGCTCGTACATGTACTTGGATTCCTAGAGTTGAAAGAGGGTTGCGATCACGTGGATCGACGCACTCACCATGGGATTGAGGATCGTGCCAAGTATATTGGTGAACAGCAATACCAGCAGTATCGGGAAACCATAGCGCTCCAGACGGGAAAAACTGTACGCCAGGCGGTTGGGCAACAGACTCACCACAATGCGACCGCCGTCCAGCGGCAGTATGGGCAGCAGATTGAGCAGCATCAATACCAGGTTTACCGTGATACCCGCCTCCGCCATCAGGCTTAGCGGCACGGAGAACGTATTTTGCGGCGCAATCAGCGTGAACTTCAACGCCAGCGCCCATAGCAGTGCCATAAACAGATTGGAAAGCGGACCGGCCGCCGCCACCCACAGCATGTCGCGCTTGGGGTGGCGCAGTCCGCCGAAGTCCACCGGCACCGGCTTAGCCCAACCGAACAAAAACGCGCCACCTGTGGTAAGCAAAATCAGCAGCGGCACCAGCACGGTGCCCACCGGATCGATATGCCGCAGCGGATTGAGGCTCACGCGCCCAAGCACGTAGGCGGTGTTGTCGCCGAAATGCCTCGCCACGTAGCCATGCGCCGCTTCATGCAGGGTGATCGCAAAAATCACCGGGAGCGCATAAATGGCGATCTTTTGAACGACAAGATTGAATTCCATAACCCCGGTGATGTAAAAATGTCAATTTTATCAGACTCAGGCTTCGAACCCGAACGGTTCCAAACTTCCCCTGCCCTGTCGCAGCAATTCCGGCGCTGCGCCGGTGAGGTCGACCATGGTGGTCGGTTCGACGCCGCAGGAACCCGCATCGAGCACCAGATCGAGCACACGCTCAAGGCGCGCGCGGATTTCCTCTCCATCGTTGAGCGGCAACTCGTCCTCCGGCAAACTCAGCGTAGCGGACAACAAGGGTTCACCCAGCGCCGACAATAGCGCCTGCGCGACCGCGTGTTCGGGCACACGCATGCCGATGGTTTTGCGTCGCGGGTGCAGCAAGCGCCGCGGCACCTCCTTGCTCGCGCGAAGAATGAAGGTATAGCTCCCGGGCGTGAGTTTTCTCAGCAGCCGGTATTGCACATTGTCGACCTGCGCGTACGTCGCGATCTCCGACAGGTCGCGACACATCAGCGTGAGGTGATGCTTATCGTCGATCTTGCGGATACTGCGCAAGCGCTGCATGGCTTCCTTGTCGCCGATGTGGCAGCCGATCGCGTAGCAGGAGTCGGTCGGATAGGCGATCACGCCGCCCGCACGAACGATGGCTGCCGCCTGAACGATCAGGCGCGGCTGCGGATGGGTAGGATGAACGGCGAAATACTGCGACATTTGAAATTCGGGAGAAAGAGAAGCGCGCAGAAACGGTGCAGAGCGGACCGACTCCTCACCAATCGTGCCAGACGGGCTTGAGCCCGGCATCCAGGCTGGGCAGCCTGCCCAGATCTACGCGGGATTCCCCCGGACCGTGAAAATCCGAACCGCGCGACGCGAGGAAGCCGAATTCTTTCGCCAGGATCGCGTACTCCAGGAATTGCTCTGCGCTATGGCTGCTGGTGACCACCTCCACACCCCGGCCACCGCCGTCCTTGAATTCGCCCAGGAATTTGCGCATTTCGGTACGCGTAAGTTTGTAGCGCCCCGGGTGCGCGACTACTGCGATGCCGCCTCCGGCTTTAATGTAGCTGAGTCCATCCTGCAAACTAGCCCACTGGTGGGGCACGTAGCCGGGTTTGCCGTTCACCAGGTAATGCTGAAAAGCGCTTTTGACGTCGCTGACATGGCCTTTTTCCACCAGAAAGCGTGCAAAATGCGTGCGGCCGATGAGATTCGGATTGTCGACATAGGCATAGGCGCCCTCCAGGCTGCCGGGAATGCCGGCGCGCGCGAGATCCTCCGCCATTTTTTTTGCCCGCTCGGTGCGGCCCTGGCGTATGGCATGCAGTCCCTGCTGCAATTGCAGGTTGGCTGCGTCGATGTTGAGTCCGACGATGTGGATGGTAATGCCGCCCCAGCTGACCGATACCTCCACGCCGTCGATGAAACGCAGGCCCAGTCCGGCAGCCTCGGTACGCGCTTCGGCCAGGCCGCAAATCTCGTCGTGATCGGTGAGCGCAAGAACATCGACGCCGTTGCCCACCGCGCGCCGCACCAGTTCGGCCGGCGCGAGCAGGCCGTCGGACGCTGTCGAGTGGCAATGCAGGTCATAGTTGGGCAGGGATTGCATAGGCGGGCGATTTTAGCATGCGAGCTGCTGCGCCCCGCCCGGACAGCTTCAGGCCGCGCCTAATCCTGGCGCAGGAAGGCTTCGATCAGTGCGGCGAGTTTTTCCGGCTGGTCATGATGCAGCATGTGTCCGGCAGCGGCGATAGTATGCGCGCTCAGCTGGCGAAAACAGGCCTTGCGCGCTTCATGATCGCCCGCGTTGATGCGCATGCGCTCCATGGTCCTGGATTCCGCACCGTCTATCCACAATACCGGCGCGGCAACATTGCGCCAGCAGGCCATGGCTTCCTCCAGCTGGTACGCCACCGGGTTGATCAGCTTGTGCGCAGGATCGCTGCGCAACTCGACCGGCCCGGCATCGGTTTGCCGGCCCCAGTGCTGCGCCAGATACAGGGCGCGCTCTTCGGACAGGCGCGGATTGCCCGTGCGCATGCGCGCGGCGAGCTCGGCAAAATCGGCGTAATTGCGAAAGCCCGGTTTGTCGGCAAGCTGCGCGAGCCACTTGGCGTAGCGCGCCGGCGCCTTGGCCGGCTCGGTGCGGCTCATGCCGAAACCTTCGAGGTTGATCAGGCGCGCCACGCGTTCCGAACGCACGCCTGCGTACATGCTGGCGATATTGCCGCCCATGCTGTGGCCGATCAGCGTGACCGCGCGGTCCGGCTCGAAACGCGTCAACAGAGCGTCCAGGTCCCCCATGTAGTCGGGAAACCAGTAGCTGTCGGCCGGACCCCAGTCGGACAGGCCGTAGCCGCGCCAATCCGGCGCAATCACCTGCCACTCAGCCCGCAGCGCATCAACCAGGAACTGAAACGAGGCCGATACATCCATCCAGCCGTGCAGCATGAATAGCTTTGCCTGATGCGCATCGCCCCAAACGCGGCAGTGATAGCGCAGCCCGCGGATATCTACAAAAATGGATTTATCTGGTTTCATTTTCGGCCGCTATGATAACAGGCGGCGGCTTCTGCTATGATTCCTGCGAATTTTTTGAGGACCCCTTATGTCTGTCTATTCGCTCGGCGACCGCCGGGTGCAGGTGCAGGGCGTGGACTGGTATATCGCCGACAGCGCCACCGTCATCGGCTCGGTGCTGATCGAGGACAGGGCCAGCATCTGGTTCAACGTCGTCATCCGCGGCGACAACGACCAGATCATTATCGGTGAAGGCACAAACGTGCAGGACAGTTCAATGCTGCACACCGATGCGGGCATCAAGCTCAGCCTCGGCCGCAACGTGTCCATCGGACATATGGTCATGCTGCACGGCTGCAGCGTGGGCGACGGCAGCCTGATCGGCATCAACAGCGTGATACTCAATAACGCGGTGATCGGCAAACACAGCCTGGTCGGTGCGGGCTCGCTGATAGCGGAAGGCAAAACCATCCCGGACGGCGTGCTGGCACTGGGCTCGCCGGCGAAGGTCGTGCGCGACCTGTCACAGGCCGAAATCGCCAATCTGCAGAACATTGCCGACGGTTATATGCGCCGGGCGAAAATCTTCAGACAGCAGTTGCAGCCGCAGCAGCTCTGAGCCGCTGCCAGTCCACAGTCCATATACGGCGTCTTGAATGCCGCTGCTTGCCCAAGGCAGACATTGCGCGCTCCGCGCGCCAACCGCGTTTTTCAAACGGATGAAAAGCGCATCCGCACCAAGAACAGGGTTATGGATAAACCCAAGGACGCTCTGGGGGTTTTAATCAAGATCGATCACCACAATCCGAAATATCTGCCTGCGTTAGTCAGGAGCGGAGATCGGTCATTGCGCGCTCCGCGCGCCA
>CAKKSJ010000318.1 GCA_919902965.1 Burkholderiales bacterium | reverse complement strand
GAGCTTGATCATGCCTGCGGCGCCGAGCGCATCGCCCCACTTGGAATTGAAGCAAATCTCGGTCTTTTCCGCGTCGAGAATCTTGAATACCTGCGCCTTGTAGGTGACCGCATTGGCTTCGATCTCCGCGCGCGTCAGCGGCGGTCGAGTCACGTTCTTGCCGGTGGGATCGCCGATCAAGCCGGTAAAATCACCAATGAGAAACATGACATGATGCCCAAGTTCCTGGAACTGGCGCATCTTGTTGATGAGCACGGTATGCCCAAGATGCAGGTCCGGCGCCGTCGGATCGAAGCCCGTCTTGACGCGCAAGGGCCGGCCGGATTTGATCTTCTCGGCCAGTTCCTCCTCCACCAGCAGTTCGCCGCAGCCGCGCTTGATGATCTGCATGGCCGATTCAATATTATTGCTCTTCATTGCGCTCCGTATCTGGCACAGCGGAAATTCGATGTGCTACACTTGCGCCGGACCAAAAAAGCCCAACTGGATGAATAAACACGAGAAACGAATTTTAACGCAGTTCAGCAAGCGGCGAGAATCAAAACTCCGTCTGCGCTGGATTGTCGCTCTTTGCAGCCTGCCGTTTTTTGGCATGGTTGCCGCATTCGGCACCGCCCCGGATAGCGCATATTCATTCGTCCCCACGCGAACCGTTGTTGAAAGCCTGGATGTCGCCCATCCCGAGCAATCCGCTGATGCCGACCTGGGATTCTGGCGCGAAGAGCGTTTCGGGCGCGGCGATACCGTTTCCGACCTGCTCGTACGCCTGGACGTGAATGACCAGGACGCGCGCGCTTTCCTGGCCGAAATCAAGCGCGGACGCTCGCTGCAGTGGCTGCGGCCGGGCACCACGGTGCAGGCGCGCACCGCGGAAGACGGCAGCCTGCTTGCGCTGCGCTATATCACCAGCAAAGGCCAGTTGATCGACTTCAACAAACAGGGCGCGGAATTCAAGGCGCTCGAGCAGCAGCTCCCGCTCGAGCCGCAGCAGAGGATGAAGTCCGGCGAGATCCGCAGTTCGCTATTCGCCGCAGCCGATGCGGCCGGTCTCTCAGATAGTGTCGCCATCCAGATTGCCGATATCTTTTCCGGCGACATCGATTTCCACCGCGATCTGCGCCGCGGGGACAAGTTCACCGTGATCTACGAGATGTTCTATCACGAAGGCCATGCGATCAAGACCGGACGCGTGCTTGCGACCGAATTCGTCAACCAGGGAAAGAGTTACCGCGCAGTCTGGTTTCAGGATGCCGAAGGCAAAGGCGGCTATTACACTCCCGACGGCAAGAATTTGCGCAAGGCTTTCCTGCGCTCGCCGCTGGCATTTTCCCGGGTCAGTTCCGGCTTCGCCATGCGTTTTCATCCAATCCTGAAGCAGTGGCGTGCGCATAAGGGCGTCGATTACGCGGCCCCGGTCGGCACCCAGGTCAAAGCCACCGCGGACGGGACGGTCGAATTCGTCGGCGCGCAGGGCGGCTACGGCAAAGTGGTCATGCTCAAGCACCAAAGCCGCTTCCACACCCGTTATGCTCACCTCAGCCGTTTCGCCAGCGGCTTGCGCGAGGGCGCGCGGGTGCAGCAGGGTGACGTGATCGGCTATGTCGGACAGACCGGCTGGGCGACAGGTCCGCACCTGCATTACGAATTCCGCGTGAACGACGATGTGCGCAATCCGCTCACCATCGCACTGCCCGCGGCACTGCCTATCGCTGCAGATCAAATGGCTGCGTTCAGTCGCGCGTCCACGCCTCTCGCGGCAGCACTGACTCTGCTCCAGAATACAAACCTGGCGCTGCTCGAGTAAGACTTGACTTCAAGAGGAGCTGCGGGACCGCGCGGCCGGGACGCCCGCGCTCACTGCCGCCGCCGGCCATTCGCCTAAAACGGCAATTCCTGCGGGACATACAAAAGAAACGGGAGCCGCGGCTCCCGTTCGACCAGCCTGGACGCTGTCTCAGGCCGAGAAAGACGATCCGCAGCCGCAGGTGCTGCTCGCGTTCGGGTTCTTGATCACGAACTGCGCCCCTTCCAGCCCTTCCTGATAGTCGATTTCCGCGCCGATCAGGTACTGATAGCTCATCGCGTCGATCAACAGCGTGACGCCGTTCTTCTCCATCGCGGTGTCATCCTCGTTCATGATCTCGTCGAAGGTGAAACCGTACTGGAAACCCGAGCAGCCGCCGCCGCTGACAAACACCCGCAGCTTGAGCTCGTCGTTGCCCTCTTCCTTGATCAGTTCTTTAACCTTGTTCGCCGCATTGTCAGTGAAGAGCAACGGGGCGGGCATCTCTGCTACTGCGTTCATGTCCTTACTCCTGAAATTAGTTCAACCATTGTGCCTGCCCTCAATAGCGCGAGGCGATCTTCAACTCCACCGTCTTGCCGCTCTCGGCCACACCTGAACTGTGCACCAGACGGCCATCGATCACCGCGCCGAGGTGCATTTCCAGCGTATTGTAATTCACATCCCCTTTGACGCGGGAATTGGCCTGAAGTTCCAGAAACTCGGCGCAATGCACCGGACCGTTTATGCTGCCGTTCACCACCAGATGCGAAACATGGATTTCGCCGTCGATGCGCGCCTTCTCGCTCAACACCAGCGTGCTCGGCTGGCCCCCGGCGGCAATGACATTGCCCTTGATCTCACCGTCTACACGCAGGCCACCGGTAAAGCTGATGTTTCCCTCGATCACGGTGCCGGCGCCAATCAGGCTGTCGATGCGGTTCTGCGGCTTGTTCGATTTTTTCAGAAACATGGGCTACCCCCTTAAATTCTGAACCAGCGCGGGATACATTTCTCCGCGTTCCCCAAAAACCGGATGCGATCGCGCGTCCATCGGGACAAAACCCGTCAAGACAGATTGAAGCTCTGCGTCGCGCGCACCTGAGTGGACCCGGCTTCGAAAATCCGCACGCGCACCAGCTTGACCTTCATGCCCGGCGTCACACGAAACGTTCCCTCGATCCGCTGAAAATACTTGAAACTGATCCTGTAGTCCTGGGCCGCCCCGTCTTCAGGCAGCGTAATGATAGCATCTTTGCTCTCATCCTGTAGGGTCACCAACAGCTGCAGATTCCCCTGGAAAGGCTTGTCGCGCCTGCCCCCCTGCAACAGCAGCAGGCGATAGCGAAACTCCCCCGGCAGCGCCCCGGGGTCGACGCGGAAGCGATTGATCAACAGCGTATTGTCGCGATTTTCGCTCGGAATCAGGTTCTCGAAAAACGCCAGATCCTCCTTCAAGCGCGCAGTCTCTTCCTCCAATGCCTTGACTTGCCTGCCCAATTGGGTTTGCGCGGTGCGCTCGATCTGCAGCTTGCTTTCGCTCGCGTGTACGCTGGCGCGCAGTTCCGCGGCTTCCTTGCTCAGTTTGGCGACGCTCTCGCGCAGCATCGACAATTCCTGATCGGTCTCGGTGCGGTCGAAGCCGGCGAAGCGCCGGCCGGCATCGTAGATCCAGGCCGCCAGCGCAAACGAACAGGACAACACCACCACCAATCCGAGCATGCGCCAGTACCAGGCGACATGGGTCTGCACCGTCATGCGCGGTGCCGAAATACCGAAGCGCTGGCGGACTTTCTTCAGCAGATTCGGCGGCATCGATATACCTAGGGGAGAACCGGCACGTGGCCCAGGCCCAGCGATTCGTCCAGGCCGAACATGAGGTTCATGTTCTGCACCGCCTGGCCCGAAGCGCCTTTCACCAGATTATCGATGACCGAGAGCACGACCAGGGTGTCTCCGCCCTGGGGCCGGTGCAAGGCGATGCGGCAGGTGTTGGCGGCGCGCACTGAACGCGTGTCGGGGTGACTGCCCGGCGGCAGCACATCGACAAACGGCTCCTGCGCATAGCGCTCCTCGTACAGCTTCTGGAAATCGCATTCGCGCGTAATGCGTGCATACAGCGTGGCGTGGATGCCGCGTATCATCGGCGTCAGATGCGGCACGAACGTCAGACCGATCTCGCTGCCGGTGATTTGCCTCAGGCTCTTGACGATTTCCACACCATGACGATGCCCGGCCACGCCGTAAGCCTTGAAATTGTCCGACGCCTCGGAAAAAAGAATATGCGTCTCCGCTTTGCGCCCGGCGCCGCTCACGCCTGATTTCGCGTCGGCGATCAGATGTGCGGCATCGATCGCGCGCGCCTCGAGCAGAGGCAAAAAGCCGAGCTGCACCGCGGTCGGATAGCAGCCCGGATTGGCAACGATGCGCGCCTTGCGGACCAGCTCGCGATTGACTTCGGGCAGGCCGTAGACCGCCTCGGCGATGAGTTCCGGACAGGCGTGCTTCACCTTGTACCATTTCTCCCATTCGGCCACGTCCTGAATGCGGAAATCGGCGGAGATATCGATAAGCCGCACGCCCGCGTCGACCAGCCGTCTGGCGTCGTTCATGGCGACACCATGCGGGGTGGCGAAAAACACGAGGTCGCATTGGTCCAGCGACGACGCCGCAGGATCGGAAAACGCCAGATCGACGTGGCCGCGCAAACTGGGGAACAATTCGCTTACCGCCATCCCCGTTTCCTTTCGCGAGGTGATGGCGCGCAGTTCAGCCTGCGGGTGCTGCGCCAGTATCCGCAGCAACTCGACACCGGTATAGCCAGTGCCTCCAACCACGCCTATTTTGATCATTTCCGGCTCCGTAGCTATTGCAGATTCAGTCTAACAGCCGATGAACGCGTCCGCAAAAAACAAAAGCCGCCTCGGAGGGCGGCTTTGGAGTGTTTCCTGGGGCCAGGATTACCGCTTAGAGAACTGCTTTGCACGCCGCGCCTTGTGCAAGCCCACTTTTTTGCGCTCGACTTCGCGCGCATCCCGCGTCACCAGCCCGGCCTTGGACAGCGCGGGTTTGAGCGCGGGATCGTATTCAATCAGCGCGCGGGTAAGGCCGTGGCGCACGGCACCGGCCTGCCCGGACTCGCCGCCGCCATCCACATTCACCTTGATATCGAAAGTATTCAGATGGTCGGTCAGCACCAGCGGCTGGCGCACCACCATGCGGCCGGTTTCGCGGGCGAAATATTCGTCCAGCGCCTTGTCGTTGACGACGAACTTGCCCTTGCCGGGCTTGATGAACACGCGCGCCACCGAAGTCTTGCGACGTCCCGTGCCATAGTTGTAACTGATCTCAGCCATCGATTAGATCTCCAGCGCTTTAGGTTGCTGTGCAAGGTGCGGATGCTCGCCATCGGCGTACACCTTGAGTTTCTTGAACATGGCATAGCCTAGGGGTCCCTTGGGCAACATGCCTTTCACCGCTTTCTCCAGGGCCCGTCCGGGGAAACGCGCCTGCATCTTTCCAAAGCTGGTCTGGGAAATGCCGCCCGGATAACCGCTGTGGCGATAATAGGTTTTGTCCGTGTCCTTTGCTCCCGTGACACGCAGTTTGGCCGCATTCACGACAACAATGAAATCACCGGTATCCACGTGCGGCGTGTAAATAACCTTGTGTTTGCCGCGCAGACGCCGGGCAACCTCGGTGGCAACACGTCCGAGCACCTTGTCGGCGGCGTCGATCACAAACCAGTCGCGTTTGACTTCATGCGGCTTGGCGGAAAATGTTTTCATGGAGAAAATGGGCTTTGCGGAAAAGGGGGCGATTGTATGCCAGCGACGCACCCAAGTCAAACCAACACTGCGCCTGGCGCTAGGCCGCGAGCAAAAAAAAGCGCAACTCCGTGGAGCTGCGCTGAATCCACCAAAAGGAGGAGGGTGGAGGAGACAAGCTTCAGCACTGAATCGAAGTGTTCCATCAATGCTCAAGCTTGATTTCACTATACAGCAAAGCTTTGCTGCGGCGCAAGATTTTTTTCATCAAAATTAGATGAGAAATTTTCCAAACCTGGCCGCAATAGGCAAAATTGTTATCTAATTGAAAAATAACATAATCTGTATACAATATAAACATTATTCGTTTCGAAGATAATGTCAGCGTAGCGGGGCGTAGGGTAGGGCTCAGACGCTGATATTGCGCTGCACCAATACGTGCTATTAATCGTCACATTGAGCGGGCTACAATGCGCGCTCGTTTGGCGAGCGGCGATCACATGCATCCAGGCTGGCATGAAGTCACTGGCGGCGGCGAGGGGCAGTCTTTTATTCAGTAAGGAGAGTTGGAGCGCAGATGATGGAATGCAAAGTGAAATGGATAGACGGCGTGAGTTTCGTCGCCGAGACCGAAAGCGGCCATGCGCTGGTAATGGACGGCGCGCCCGAAGGCGGGGGGCGCAACCTCGGCCCTAGGCCTATGGAAATGGTATTGCTCGGTACCGGCGGCTGCAGCGCCTACGATGTGGTCGTCATTCTGAAAAAAAGCGGTCAGGAGATCAGCGGCTGCAGCGTGGAACTGAAAGCCGAGCGCGCCGAAACCGACCCGAAGATATTCACCCGCATCCACATGCATTTCGTGTTGCGCGGCAAAAACCTGAAAACCTCGATGGTGGAATCCGCGATCAAGCTTTCGCACCAGAAATACTGCTCGGCTTCGATCATGCTCGGCAAAACCGCGCAGATCACGCACGACTACGAGATCATGGCGGAGTGAGCAGCCGCTACGGCGTTTCCGCAACGAGCCCTGATTCAAACCCAGTAAGAAACCTGCGTCATTACGCGCGCTGACGCGCGCATCGCGCGCTTAACCGGCTCCGGCAGTTCGGCCGCGCCCAGGGCATAGGCAGTGCGCGCGTGCGCGCTTTCGTCCTGTTTCATTTGCACCACGATGGCGCGGGTTTTCGCGTCCTGCGGTGCGAGGCGCTCCAGGTGGCCTTCGAGATGCGCCTCGACCTGGCGCTCGGTTTCGGCGAGAAAGCCCAGGTTCCAGCGCGTGCCGAACTTGCCCGCGGCGTAACCCAGGGCCAGCGCGCCAGCGTACCAGAGCGGATTGAGCAGGCTCAGGCGGCCGCCCAATTCGTGTACCCGCCCTTCGGCCCAGGCGAGATGCTCGGTTTCCTCGCGCGCCGCCAATGCAAGCGCCTGCGTCACGCTCGCTTCCTCGCAGGACAGCGCCTGCCCCTGGTAGAGCGCCTGGGCGCAGACCTCGCCGCAGTGGTTGACCCGCATCAGCGCGGCCGCATGGCGCTTTTCCTCATCGGAAAGCTCGGCCTCGGGGAGCGCCGCGCCAGGCGTGGGGCGCGCGGAGGTCGGCGTGGCCGCGAGCGTGCGCAAGGCCTTGTCGAATTCGACGATCAGTTTGTCGATTTTGTTGAGCATCTCAGTTTCCATTGTAGCTTATCGTTGCGGCTTCGACTTATGCCGGGTAAAAACTGTCCAAAATCAGTTAGCTCCATCGTCAAGCTAAGGTAAAAGAGGAGACTTGTGGCACAAATACAACAATTTCGCATTTTCTAGCGCCAATTCGCAGATAAAGCCTTGCACAGCTGCGGAATTGAGTGAAAATGCGTGCAGCAACTCCCGATTGGGGGGAGCGGAAAAGTGCGGCAACAGTGGCAAACCACGTGGCGTCATTGCTGCCAGCTCTATTCAAACTTCAAGGAGATTACACGCTATGCAAAAGAAACTACTCGTTCTGGCTGTTGCCAGCGCAATGTCGGCGCCGGTTTTCGCCCAGTCGCAAGTGACTGTGGGCGGCGTCGTCGACGTCGCAATTGAAAGCGCCAAGTACAGCGACGCAACTGGCAACCTGACCCGCATGGTTCCCAGCGGCAACACCACCAACCGTCTGTTCTTCAAAGGCTCGGAAGATCTGGGCAACGGCATGAAAGCCAATTTCCACCTGGAAACGCAACCAGGTCCGGATAACGGCAGTTCGCCAGCGGGTGGCTTATTCTGGGGTCGTACGTCGACCGTCGGTCTCTCGAGCAATAGCTGGGGTACCGTAAACCTGGGTAGCCAATACACCCCGTGGTTTAGCGCGCGCGCCGCGAACGACATCTTCTACACCGCTGGCATCGGCAGCAACTACGGCATGGAAGCGGGCGACACGCGGATGAGCAACTCGATTCGCTATGATTCCGTCAAGATGAATGGCTTCAGTTTTTCAGCGATGTACGGCATGGGTGAAGCCGGCGCCGCCTACCAGGGCCAGGAAGGCACTACCGCCGCGACGAAGAAGGTCGGTACTTCGGCTGGCCTGGGCGCAACCTACGCCAATGGCCCACTGGCGCTGCGCTATGGTTACGACAAGCAGCTGATCACCTCGGGTCCTGACGTCAACATGAAGCGTAACCATGTCAACGGCTCGTATGACTTCAAGGTTGTGAAAGCCGTTGCTGGCTGGAACAGCTCCAAGTTGGACGGCGGCGCGACCGATCTTCGCAGCTGGTACATCGGTGCCGTGATGCCCGTATTCGGCAAAGACATTATAAAAGCTGAATACAGCCGTCTGAACAACAAAGCTGTTGCTTCCGCGGATTCCAAGCTAGTCGCGCTTGGTTACGAGCACCCGATGTCCAAGCGTACCACCGTGTATGCGACGTACGCCAAAATGGACAACGACGCGGCCGCTGCGCTTTCACTATTTACCGGTGTTGCTATTGCCGCAGGCTACGATCCCTCGGGCTTCCAATTCGGCCTGAAGCACTCGTTCTAATCGACTTTAGTCGATCTGCAAGTTC
>CAKKSJ010000317.1 GCA_919902965.1 Burkholderiales bacterium | reverse complement strand
GCGATCCGCGTTCGCTGCGCACCGCGGCCGACACGTTCCGGCGTTTCCATCAACATGAACCGTCGAGCACATAATCCTACCGACGATTTTGCGGGACTCGTGCAGCGATTCTTCGCCGAGTATCTCGCTGCCCAGCGCAACTTGAGCCCTCACACCCGGCTCAGCTATCGGAACACCTTTCGCCTGCTACTGCGGTTTCTCGCCGAGCAGCATCGGCGCTCCGTCGATCAATTGACGCTCGGCACACTCACGCCGGAATCGATCCTCGCCTTTCTCGACCATCTCGAACGCACGCGGCGCAACTCGCCCCGCACCCGCAATGTCCGGCTCGCCGCCATCCGCACCTTTGTGCGCTACGTGCTCGGCACCGCCGCGCTGGAGTTCCTTGGGCCGGGCCAGCGCATTCTCGCCATCCCGCCCAAAAAATCCTCCCGTGCCGCGCTCGGCTTCATGACGCGGGAAGAGATCGATGCAGTCCTCGCCGCCACCGACCAAAACACGTGGTCCGGCCGGCGCGACCTCATCCTGTTCACGCTGCTCTACAACACCGGCGCGCGCATTTCCGAGGCGCTGCAAATTCGTGCACGCGATGTTCACGACGACATCGTTCTTCTCCACGGCAAAGGTCGCAAGGAACGCGAAGTGCCGCTGTGGCCCCAAACCGCGCGACGACTGCGGCGGTGGTGCATATCGAACAAAATCGCCCCGGACCATCTTGTCTTCGCCAACCGCTGGGGTGGACCGCTGAGCCATGATGGCGTCTCGTGCCGTCTCGATCTGGCGGTGAAACAAGCGGTGACGCAATGCCCGTCCCTCAAGGGTCGCCGCATCACCTCCCATCGCTTTCGCAATAGTTGCGCTATGGCATTGTTGCAGGCCGGCGTTCCTCTCGAAGTCATCGCGCTCTATCTCGGGCACTCACGGCCCATCACGACGCATGCTTACGTCGAAGCGGATCTGAAGATGAAGGCCGACTGCCTGCGTCGTCTCACTGCTCCCACCATGCCGAAAGCCGTCCGGCGCGACGAGCAGTCGCGCCTCATCGCGTTCCTCGAAGCCGTCCGATAATCCCGACATCATCAATGTTGCGGGCGTCGGCGTCTACTCGACGTCAACGTCGTGGCT
>CAKKSJ010000316.1 GCA_919902965.1 Burkholderiales bacterium | reverse complement strand
GCATGGTGGGACAATCCCACCATGATTCTGACCCTCGATGCCAAGCGCCGTCTGACCGTCCCCGCAGGTCTTGCCCCGGCTTCGCCCGGAGATACCTTCGAGGCCCGTTTCGATGCTGAAGAGAACGAGCTCGTGTTCCGCCGCATCGCGGGCACAGGTGACTGGCTTGCCGTGCTGAGTGAGTGCCCCGTGAGCAAGGACTATCTGCCGCCTCGCCGGAGGGAGTCCGCAAGGCGCCGGCGGATTTGAACTGGCTGCTTGATACCGATGTAATCTGCCAGCCGGCCAAACGCCAGGGGGACGCCCGCGTGATCGCCTGGCTGCACCAGGAGCGCGACCGGTGCTTCACCAGCGCCATCGTCATTGCCCAACTTGCATACTGGGTGCGCTCGAAGGAGGGTCGCCAGCGCCGCGATTTGCAGAATTGGCTGAGGCGCTTGGTCGACGCGCTCGGCGGTCGCATTCTCGGCTTCAACGTTTCCGTCGCGCACGTGTGGGCCGATCAGGAGCACCTGCTGGAAAAGCAAGGCAAGCGCATGCCCGTGGAAGACGGCTACATCGCCGCCACCGCGCGGCGTCACGGTCTGACGATCGCCACGGGCAACGATAAGGACTTCCGCCGGCCCGGATTGAAGGTCTTCAATCCGTTCAAGGAGCTGCCGCCTGACTGAAGCAGCGCGACGCAATGAAAGCGATGCTCAAGTCGGAAATAGTTTCCAAGAGATCGACATGAAGGCCAAGCGTGCGCCCAGGCGAAATCTATTCGCAGAATTGAGCGTAGGCATGACGGCATAGGCGCGGCGCTGCGGTTCGCCAACATTTGCGAGAAATGGACTCCATGACTATCCAATCAGTGTCTGATACAGCGCGCTACCCCGATTTCCTGGTCAGCACCGAATGGCTGGCGCGCCATCTCGAGGATCCGCGCGTGCGGGTTCTCGATCCTTCCACCTTGCTGCTGCCCAAACCCGACTATTCGATGTATGACGCGGTCCCGGCGCGCGCGGATTTCGAAACAGGTCACATTCCCGGCGCCGCGTTCGTCGACATCGGGAAGGAACTGTCCACGCCGCATGCACGCCTGCGTTTCATGCTCCCGGACGCGCAGACCTTTGCAGGGGCGATGGCCGGGTATGGCGTATCCGATGACAGCTACGTCGTCGCCTATTCCACAGCCAGTCACTGGTGGGCGACGCGATTGTGGTGGATGCTGAAAGTATTCGGGCATGCGCGCGTGGCCGTGCTCGACGGTGGTTTTCAGAAATGGACGTTCGAGGGTCGGCCTGTTGAAACCGGCGCCGCCGGTGCGCGTGCGGCCGGCAGCTACACGCCGCGCCAGCCGAACGAGGCGATGGTGGCAAGCCGGGTAGACGTACTGGCCGCGATAGCTTCGAGTGAAGTATGCAACATCAACGCCCTGCGTCCCGAGCAGCACGCCGGCACCGGCGGCGTGACCTACGGGCGCCGCGGTCATATCGCCGGCAGCATCAATATCCCCGCCGCGGCGCAGGTGAATGCCGACAATACCTTCAAGAACATCGACGAATTGCGCGCGATGTTCGCGCAGGCGCTGCAAAAACCGGAAGTGATAACTTATTGCGGCGGTGGAATTGCGGCGACCAGCGTGGCGCTGGCGCTGGCCATGCTGGGACACAAGCGCGTCAAGGTGTACGACGCGTCGCTGACCGAATGGGCGGCGGATGCCGGATTGCCGATGGAGATGTAGGCCTTCGCCCTTCCGCCGGTGCCAGGCGCTAGCCGCCGAAGTACCGGCGCATGGGCTGAAAGTAATTGTCCTGCCGGCCGGCGTCGCGCTGCCTGCCCAGCTGATCCGGCACCTTGGTGTGATGAATCGTGACTTTCGTCCCGCCCGCGACCTGCTCCGGCAGCACCTCGATGCGGGACCTTGGGTACTCTCCTTGGGTACGCTCAGCCCAGATATTTCGCCCAGCCCTTGTTGGGATCCTGTGCCTTCGCGCCCTGTTCCGTTTTTTGCGGCGCCAATCTTTCTGCCATCGCCGCGTTCGCCACGGCGACGATTTTGTCCGGTTCCACCGGTTTGGTCAGATAATCAAACGCGCCCAGCTTGACTGCCTCGCGCGCCGTATACACCGAGGGATAGCCGGTGAGGATGACCACTTGCGTCTCCGGCCATCGCTCCTTGACCATTTTCAGGGTAGTCATCCCGTCCATGCCCGGCATGCGCAAATCCAGGATAACTACATCGGCCGGCGCTGCCTGCAAATTCTCCAGCGCCTGTTCCCCGCCGAGTGCGCCCTCCACAGTGCAGTTCTGGCCCGCCAGCGTCCTCATCAGGCTCAACCTCACGATCTCTTCATCATCCACGACCAGAACTTTTCTTATCGCAACCATGATTGTCTCCTTCGATGCTGTCAGTCGGGTTTCCTCGATAAGTCCTATTCTTGGATTCATTTTGCCCTGAGTCAAATGCATTTTTGTCAAATGCATTTTTCGACAAGCTGGTGCGCCCGAGGCTAGTAAAACAGGCCGATGACGCGAAGCGCGTTCAGCGCCCCGCGCTGCAGCGCCGACACGCGCGGATCGCCCCGCTCGACCGTGCCGCGCGCCAGGATGACGGGCTGCGTCTGCCGCATCGCCTGCAGCTGCTCCGGCGTACACGCCAGGCAGCTCGCGTTGAATCCGACCATGGTATTGGGCATCAGTCCGTCAATGCTATAGACCGTGCTGCCGGTTTCGAAGAGCGGCGAAATCTCCGGTTGCACCGTCTTTTTCGCGCTCGCGACGATATCCGTGACCCAGGTTTCGACGCCCAGGTGGCGTAGGTCCAGCGGCCACTCGATGCGCAGCCTCTCCTGCGCCAGCTTGCCGCTATTGCCGATGGAAAACCGGTAGATGAACGTGCACCGCTGCCGGCCGTCGATGTCGGCGCAATGTGCGACGTCCACGCCGCCGCTGTAGAGTACTGCGTAGTCCGGCGACAACAGCGTCTGGCTCAGCACGATGCCGGCCAGGCCGGCAAGCACGCCGCCCCCGGCAATCCAGCGCGCAGCGTTTTGGGTCGGGAAAATCAGCTTCACCCGCAAAGTATCTGCGCGTCCTGCCGCCGCGGTCAATCGCGGTTTTTTCGCTCGCGTTTTCTGGAGCGGCCTGATGCTGCTCCTGCTGTTCGCCGCCGCGATCCTGATTTGGCCCTCCTCCGGCAGGTACGACGCGGGCGCGCCGGGCCGCCGGCGCGCAGCCCCCAATATCCACACTCAAACCAGGGTCGCGCACAGGGCGGGCGGGACGAGGCGGGGGTGAAAAGAGTAGAATCGACGCTTCAATGCGATTCAATATTTACATCTATACGGGGTGACCATGCGCAAATACCTGCACATCAATCTTGGCGACCGTTCGGTCAGGACAGACGAACTGCACGGCGAGGACATTGTCCGCGCGGGCAGATACTTCATCGCGAAGACCTTGCTCGAACTCGGCGCGGCCAAAGTCGACCCGCTGTCGCCGGACAATCCGCTGATTTTTTCGGCCGGGCCGTTTGCGGGCACGAACTTCTCCAATGCCAACCGGCTCAGCGTCGGTTGCAAAAGCCCGCTCACCGGCGGCATCAAAGAGGCCAACTCGGGCGGCACTTTCGGCTTCGCCATGGGCCAGCTCGAGATCGCCGGCTTCACGCTCTATGGCGCGAGCAAGGACTGGGTGGTGATGCGCATCACCAAAGAGGGCGCGATCAGCTATGACAGCGCCGAAGCCTACATGGGCAAGGGCAACAACGAGGCAGCCGACTTGCTGTTCGAGAAATACGGCAAGAAAATCGCTTTCTCGCTGTGCGGTCCGGTGGGCGAGTACCTGGGCTTGATGGCGGGCATCGCCTTTACCGACACCGATGGCCGGCCCTCGCGCCTGTCGGCGCGCGGCGGTGTGGGCGCCGTCATGGGCTCGAAGAAGATCAAGGCCATCGTCATCGATGTGCACAAGATGCCGACCTTCCACGATCGCAAGAAAGTGATGGGCGCGATCCGCGAATACGGCGCGCGCCTGTCGAAGGAACCTGCAATCAACAGCTACAAGACGACCGGCACGGCGATGATGGCCGACATCATCAACCGCCTCGGCGCGCTGCCGGTGCGCAATTTCAGCAACGGCCGCATGGTCGAGGCCTCCGAAGGTCCGTTCAAGCTGGGCGGGGATTACATCCGCGAGCTGAATTCCAGCCGCGGCGGGGAAATCTCGCACGCCTGCATGCCCGGATGCATGATTGAATGCAGCAATGTCTACGTCGACGAGAAAGGCAAGGAGATGGTGTCGCCGCTGGAATACGAGACCCTCGGCCTGATGGGCAGCAATTGCGGCCTGGACCACCCGGACCAGGTGGCCAGGGTCAACGCCGTCGCGAACGACCTCGGCATCGATACCATCGAGGCCGGCGCCACGCTCGCCGTGCTGATGGAAGCCGGACTGGGCAAATTCGGCGACGAAGCCTTCATGCACGCGGCGCTGGAGGACATCCGCCAGGGCAACGAGCGCGGCCGGATTTTCGCGCAGGGCGCGGCGCGTGCAGGCGCGCATTACAAGGTCGCGCGCATTCCGGTGATCAAGAAGCAGAGCATCAGCGCCTACGACCCGCGCGTGATCGAAGTGACCGGCATATCCATGATGATCACTGCGCAGGGCGCAGACCACACTGCGGGCAACCTGCCGGTGTTCGACTGCAAGGACAAGACTACCGAACAACTGGTGGAGGCGAGCCTCGGGATCCAGATAGTGTGCGCTGCGGCCGACTCGCTGGGCCTGTGCATTTTCGGTCGCTCGGTCACCAATGTCAGCGCGGAACTCATCGTCACCGCGCTCAACGACGCGCATGGCACCAAGCTCGACACCTCGTTCATGACGAGCCTGGGGCGCGAGGCGATAAAGCTCGAGTGGGAATTCAACAAGGCGGCCGGTTTTACCGAGGCCGACGACGAGTTGCCGGATTTCTTCTACAACGAGCCGCTCGCGCCGAGCAACAAGGCCGCGCGCCATCGCAGCGCCGAAGTCAACCGGAGCATGCGCGGGCTGCTCGGCGCCTAGGGCACGGGAACGGCCCCGGGCGCTCAGTAGACCTTGGGAACGAAACGCTGGCTGGACATCTTCGGTCGCTTGTAGCCGATGTCGCCCTGCCTTGGCGGCACCTCGATTTCGACCGGCGTCATGTTTTCGTAGGGAACCTGCTGCAGAAAATGGGCGATGCAATTGAGGCGGGCTTTCTTCTTGTTGTCCGCGTTGACTACGTACCAGGGACTCTGCTTTCTGTCCGTGGCGGCAAACATGAGGTCCTTGGCTTTGGAATACTCGCTCCAATGCTTGCGTGACTCGATGTCCATGGGGCTGAGCTTCCAGCGCTTGGTCGGGTTGTGGATGCGCTCCTGGAAGCGCTTTTCCTGCTCCTCGTCGTTTACCGAGAACCAATACTTGATGAGGTAGATGCCGGAGCGAACCAGCATTTCTTCGAACAAGGGGCAGGAGCGCAGGAATTCCCGGTATTCGGCCGCGCTGCAAAAGCCCATGACCTGCTCCACGCCGGCGCGGTTATACCAGCTGCGGTCGAACAGGACGATTTCCCCCGCCGCGGGCAGATGCGGCACATAGCGCTGAAAATACCACTGCTCG
>CAKKSJ010000315.1 GCA_919902965.1 Burkholderiales bacterium | reverse complement strand
TGCGACTAGACGGAAACACGGCGGTGATTACCGGAGCGGCCTCCGGAATCGGGCGGGCGACCGCAGAAACCCTGGCGCAGGCGGGCGCGCATGTACTGCTGGGCGATATAGCCGTAGACGCGGGCGAACAGTGTGCGGCGGAGATACGCGCCAAGGGTTTCGGCGCCGATTTCATCCGGCTCGACGTGACCGACCTCGAATCGATCGAGTCGTTCAAAAGCGCGGCCTATGCGAAGCGTGAACATGTGGATATCGTCGCCAATGTTGCCGGCTGGGGCAAAGTCGAGCCTTTTGTCAAGAACACAACTGATTTCTGGCGCAAAGTCATCGACCTCAACCTGTTCGGTCCAATCGCCGTGACGCGCGCATTTCTCGACGGCATGATCGAGCGCAAGTCCGGCAAGATAGTCAACGTTTCGAGCGACGCGGGTCGGGTCGGCAGCCTGGGAGAGTCGGTCTATGCCGGCGCGAAAGGCGGCGTCATCGCGTTTACCAAGTCGCTTTCACGGGAAATGGCGCGCTACAACATCAATGTGAACTGCATCTGTCCCGGGCCGACCGACACACCGCTACTGGCGGTGATACCGGAAAAGCACCGCGAAGCCTTCGTCCGCGTCACGCCCATGGGCCGCCTGGCGCAGCCCTCCGAAGTCGCAGACGCAGTGCTGTTCTTTGCCAGCGGCCGGGCCGCTTTCATTACCGGGCAAACCCTGAGCGTCAGCGGCGGCCTCACCCTGGCCGGCTGAGGCCATCGCTTTCCATCAACAACAATACGGAGAATCCAATGTATAAACTCAAAGCCGCCGAGTGGCGCCCGCAACATTTCAAATGGGAAGTCAAGGACCGGGTAGGCACGGTCACGCTGAATCGCCCCGAGCGCAAGAATCCGCTGACGCTGGAAAGCTACGCCGAGCTGCGCGACACCTTCCACAAGCTGCAGTACGCCGACGACGTGCGCGCCATCGTGTTCACCGGCGAAGGCGGCAATTTCTGCTCGGGCGGCGATGTGCACGACATCATCGGTCCGTTGACCAGGATGGATATGAGCGGGCTGATCAACTTTACCCGCATGACCGGTAACCTGGTGAAGGAAATGCGCACCTGCCCGCAGCCCATCATTGCGGCGGTCGACGGCATCTGCGCCGGGGCTGGAGCGATCATTTCCATGGCGAGCGACCTGCGCTACGGCACGCCCGAGTGCAAGACCGCGTTCCTGTTCGTGCGCGTCGGCCTGGCCGGCTGCGACATGGGCGCCTGCGCGATCCTGCCCCGCATCATCGGGCAGGGGCGCGCGTCGGAACTGTTTTATACCGGGCGCGCGATGACTGCCCAGGAAGGACAGGCCTGGGGTTATTACAACGACATCGTGCCCAAAGACAAACTGCAGGAGCGCGCGCAAGCGATGGCGAAGGAAATCGCTGACGGTCCGTATTTCGCTCATTCCATGACCAAGAAATGCCTGCATCAGGAGTGGAATCAGACCATCGAGCAGGCGCTGGAGACCGAGGCAGAGGCGCAGGCGATCTGCATGCAGACCAAGGACTTCACACGCGCCTACAACGCCTTCGTGGCCAAACAGAAGCCGGCGTTCGAGGGCAATTGAGGCAGGTCCCCTGGTCTGAATCGGATCCCCAGTGAAATTGCCGGGACACGTGGCAAGCCTGGTGACCGATACCAAACTGGTGGAGGAGCGACGCGGACAGATCCTGCGCGCGGCGGTAAAGCTGTTTTCGGACAAGGGCTACTACACCACCACGATTTCACAGATCGCCCGGGAAGCAGGCGTGAGCACCGGGCTGATCTACCAGTATTTCGGCGATAAGGACGATGTACTGCTGCTTTCGCTGAAGCTGGTGCTGGAGACTTACGAGAAAGAGATCCCGCCCCGCCTGGAGGGACTCAAACATCCGGTCGAGCGCCTGTGCATGGCGTTGTGGGCGTATTGCACCATCGTCGACGGACTACGCGACGCGACCGTGCTTGCGTACCGCTCCACCAAATCCCTGCGCGCCGAGCGCAGGACCCTGGTCAAACAGGACGAGCTCAGGACCAACCGTTTGCTGCAGGACTGCCTGCGCGCCTGCATCGCCGGTGGATACATGCGCCAGGTAAACGAATACCTGCTGGTCTATCAGTATGTGAACTTCTCGCACGCCTGGGCCTTGAAAAACTGGGCGTTTCGCGCCAGGTTCAGCCTGGGCAAATACGTTTCGGAAGGTATCGTGCTCCTGGTCGAGCCGTTCCTCACGCCCAAAGGACGCAGGGCGCTCGCCGGGATGCGGCGACGCACTGCCAATTTCACGCGCAGCGCCGCGCGACCAAATCCTGCGAGCCGGAGGCGCGCCGCCTGATCGCAAGGGACGCAGATCGGCATAGGGGGCAGTCTAGCGGACTGCGCCCCTGCCACACCACCCGGCATG
>CAKKSJ010000314.1 GCA_919902965.1 Burkholderiales bacterium | reverse complement strand
ACTGCGCCATGGTGCTGGTGCGCCACGCGGCCGATCCGCAGCCGCTGATCGGCGAGGGTTACTGGTGGGGCGAGATCAGCGCGCAGGCGCGCGGCCACAATGGTTTCGGCTACGATCCGCATTTCTTTTTGCCGGAGCTGGGCAAGACCGCTGCGGAGCTCGACGCGGAATACAAGAACCGCCTTTCGCACCGCGGCCAGGCGTTGCGCGAGCTGGTGGAAAAACTGCGCGGCTTTCCTTGATCCGAATGCTTGTTTCCCGCTGCGGCGATGCGCTCTGAGCACACCAGCGCGGTTGCGCCGCCGGGCGTTGCAGGACTGAAAGCGCTGCCGCCGCTGTCGCTGTATGTGCATATCCCCTGGTGCGTGAAAAAATGCCCCTATTGCGACTTCAATTCGCACGAAGCCCGGGGCGAGGCGCCGGAGCGGGACTATGTGCAGGCCTTGATCGCCGACCTGGAACTCGCCCTGCCGCAGATCTGGGGCCGGCGCGTGTATTCGGTGTTTTTCGGCGGCGGCACGCCCAGCCTGTTCTCCGCGCGCGCTATCGAAGAACTGCTGAATGCATTTCGCGCCCGGCTCAATCTCGCCGCCGACGCCGAAATCACCCTGGAAGCCAATCCGGGCACGTTCGAGTCGGCCAAGTTCCGCGACTATCGCAACGGCGGGATCAATCGTCTGTCGATCGGCATCCAGAGTTTCGATGCCGCGAAGCTGCAGGCGCTGGGCCGCATCCATAACGGTGACGAGGCGCGCCGCGCAATCGGCATCGCACAGGCGCATTTCGACAACATCAACCTCGACCTGATGTACGCCCTGCCGCAGCAGACGCTGCGCGAAGCCGAACAGGACATAGACAGCGCAGTGGCCTTCGGCACCGGGCATGTTTCCGCCTATCAGCTCACGCTGGAGCCCAACACCCTGTTTCACCGCCATCCGCCGCCTCTGCCGGACGCCGAACTCGCCGCCGACATGCAGGACATGATCGAGGCGCGCCTCGCCGGCGCCGGTTTCCTCAATTACGAAACTTCGGCCTTCGCGCAGCCGGGACGGGAATGCCGGCACAATCTCAATTACTGGCGCTACGGCGACTACCTCGGCATCGGTGCCGGCGCGCATTCCAAACTTTCGTTTCCCGATCGCATGCTGCGCCAGATGCGCCACAAGCAGCCGCGCGCCTATCTGCAAAACACGGCCGACGGTTCGCCGCTGCAGGCGGAGCACACGGTATTGCGCAAGGACCTGGGCTTCGAATTCATGATGAACGCGCTGCGCCTGAGCGGCGGCTTCGAAGTGGCGCTGTTCGCTGAGCGCACCGGCCTCGCCCTCGCCGCGGTGGAGCAGCCCTTGCAGGAAGCGGCGCGGCGTGGTCTGATAAGGCGTGACCATGTGCGCATCGCGCCGACAAAACGTGGCCAGCGGTTTTTGAATGATTTGCTGCAACTGTTTCTGCCGCCGGGCGGGAGCGACTCAAGCAGCGCTTGAAGGAGAAGCAAATGGACTGGACCGGGCTGATCATTCTTCTGGTAATTCTCGCCGCGCCCTTCCTCTGGGCCATTTCGATTTACAACGGCCTGGTCGCATTGCGCAACCGCTTCAAGAACGCCTACGCCCAGATCGACGTGCAGCTGAAGCGGCGCTACGACCTGATCCCCAACCTGGTCGAAACGGCCAAAGCCTACATGGGGCATGAGCGCCAGACGCTGGAAGCGGTGATTTCGGCGCGCAACACCGCCGTCGGCGCCAACCAGCGCGCCGCGGCCAATCCCGCGGACGGCGCAGCCATCCAGGGTCTCGCCGCCGCGGAGGCCGGACTCTCGGGCGCGCTGGGGCGCCTGTTCGCTCTGTCCGAAGCCTATCCGGATCTCAAGGCGAATCAGAACATGATGCAGCTGTCAGAAGAACTCACCAGCACCGAGAACAAGGTCGCGTTCGCGCGCCAGGCGTTCAACGACGCGGTGATGAGCTACAACACCCGGGTCGAATCTTTCCCGGACAATATCATCGCCGGCATGTTCCAGTTCAAATCGGCCGAGCTGCTGCAGGCGACCGAATCGGCGCAAGAGCGCAAGGCGCCCAAGGTATCGTTCAGCTAAGCTGACCAGGCTGGCAGCAGCCGCACAGAGATGAATTTTTTCGAGCAGCAGGACGCGGCGCGGCGCCACACCACGCGCCTGGTGCTGCTGTTCCTGCTGGCGGTGGCGGCGATTGTCATCGCGGTGAATATCGTGGCGGCGCTGGCCTTCGTCGGCGTGTCTGCAGATCTCGCGAAGCAGGGCGCGCATATCCAGGCACCCGCGTCCTTTTACGCCATGGTAACGCTCGCCACCCTGGCGCTGATCGCCGGCGGCAGCCTGGTCCAGATGCGCAGACTGGCCGGCGGCGGCGCGGCCGTGGCGATCATGATGGGCGCACGGCCGGTGTCGCGCGCCAGCAGCGATCCGGCCGAACGCAGGCTGCTGAACGTGGTCGAGGAAATGGCGATCGCCGCGGGCACAGCCGTGCCGCAGGTGTTCGTCATGGACGATCAGCAAACCATCAACGCCTACGCCGCGGGCTACTCGCCTGACCAGGCGGCCGTGGTGGTCACGCGCGGCACTCTGGAAGCGCTCAACCGCGATGAATTGCAGGGCGTGATCGGACACGAATTCAGCCACATCCTGAATGGCGACATGCGCCTCAACCTGCGCCTGATGGGGGTGCTGGGCGGGATACTCCTGCTGACTACGCTGGGACGCATCCTCGCCAGATCATCCTCGCGCAGCAATAACAAAGGCTCCGCTTTCGTACTGCTCGGTTTCGGCCTGATCGTAATCGGTTTCGTCGGGGCTTTTTTCGGACGCTTGATCCAGGCGAGCGTGTCGCGCCAGCGCGAGTTCCTCGCCGACGCTTCCTCGGTGCAGTTCACGCGCAACCGCGACGGCATAGGCGGGGCGCTTGCGAAAATAGGTCGCGCAGGATCGCTCGTCGACAATCCGCGCGCCGAAGCGGCGAGTCACATGTTCTTCGGCGAGGCGATCACTTCCGGTTTCGGCAGCCTGATGGCCACG
>CAKKSJ010000313.1 GCA_919902965.1 Burkholderiales bacterium | reverse complement strand
TGTGCAAGGGCGACGGGCTGTGCAATGCCAAATGTCCTACGGGCGCCATCAGTCTGAAGCATTACACCGACGACGAAGTATTCCGCCAGATCGACGCGGCGCTGGCCGCATGAACGATGGCATTGCCCACCCTATGCATGGAGCGATGAGTTAAGCATGGCCGCCCCCACCGAGTTCAAACCTGTCATCGTCGGTTTTCTGTGCAACTGGTGCTGCTACGGCGGCGCCGACCTTGCCGGCGTCTCCCGCTTCCAGTATCCGCCGCATTTGCGCGTCATACGCCTGATGTGCTCGGGCCGTGTCGACCTGGAATTCATCTTCCGCGCCTTCGCCAGGAAGGCCGACGGCGTATTCATAGGCGGCTGCCATCTGAATGACTGCCACTACAACCCCGCGGGCAATTACGACGCGCTCGGCAACAGCCTGATCGCCAAGCGCATCCTCGCGAACATCGGCGTCAATCCCGAGCGGCTGCGGCTGGAGTGGGTGTCGGCCGGCGAGGGCACACGCTTTGCCGAAGTCATGCACGAGCTGTCGGCCAGGATCAAGAGTCTCGGCCCGCTCGGGTCCAGCGAAGGCAAGCCGATAGCCGAACTGCAGGCGGGCTTGCAGGTGGCCACCGACCTGGTGCCTTACATCAAGCTGGTCGAGCGCGAGCGCTTCAGGGTTGCGGAGCGGACGGAAGAGAGTTATCACAAGCTGTTCGCGAGCGCCGAGTTCGACCGGCTGTTCCAGGAATTGATACTCGACAAGCTGGCGATGGGCCGCATCATGGGCCTCGCCCGGTCGCGGCCGGTGGCGACGGGCGAAATCGCCGCCGGCCTCGGATTGCCGACCCCGGACGTCCTGCGCCATCTGAACGTGATGGCGCAGCGGGGACTGGTCAGGCTTGAGGGCAATCAGGTGCAGGCGGTAGCGGTCGCATAAATTCAACAAAGGCAAGCCGAGAACATGTGTGAACAGAAGATAGCGGACATTATCGAAAAATACCGCGGCAGGCCGGGCGCACTGATCCATGCGCTGACGGAAATCCAGCACGCGAACCACTGGCTGCCGCGCGACGTGATGCAGAGGGTCGCCGACGCACTGGAAGTTCCGTTCAGCCAGGTGATGCAAATCGCCAGCTTCTACAAGACTTTCAGCCTCACGCCCAAGGGGCGGCACGAGCTGCACGTGTGCACGGGCATGACCTGCCACCTGCGCGGCGGTGCCAAGCTGATGGCGAAGGTCGAGGAAATCACCGGCCTCAAACCCGGTGAAACCGACACGCAAGCGAAGTTCTCGTTGGAGGCCGGCAGCTGCCTCGGGAGCTGCAGCATAGCCCCCGAGTTGATCGTCGACGGCAGGCACTACGGCAGGATGACGCCGGAGCGGGCGGCCGACGTACTGAAACAATACGAGTAGGAACGGACCATGCCCAGGCTGCAAACAACGGATGAATTGGAAAAACTAAGGGAAGAGATACGCGCGGCCCGTGATCCGTCCAAGCCCAGCATCGCGGTATGCGGCGGCGCGGCCTGCGATGGACTGGACTCTGCAGCGGTCGCCGCTGCCTTCGCTGCCGAGATCAAGCAGCAGGGCGTCGAATCCAGGCTCGATTTCCGGGTCACCGGTTGCCACGGCTACTGCAGCAAGGGGCCGAACGTCCTCGTCGGACCGGACGATGTCTGCTATTTCGAAGTCAGGCCCGAAGACGTGCCTGAGGTCGTAGTCAGCGCGCTCGGGGGCGCAGTGGTGGATCGCCTCGTCTACCGCGATCCGTCCAGCGGCGAAAAAGCCGTGCACATGAGCGAGGTGCCCTATTACAAGCACCAGATGCGCATACTCACCGGCGACATTCCCAGAATCGATCCGACGCGCATAGCCGACTACCTGGCCGTCGGCGGCTACAGCGCGCTCGCCAAAGCGCTTTCCAGGATGAGCTCCGACCAGGTGCTGCAGGAAGTCAAGAAGGCGAATCTGCGCGGCCGCGGCGGTGGCGGTTTTCCCGCAGGCCTGAAATGGGAGACCACCAGGAACGCGCCCGGGAAGACCAAGTACGTCATTGTCAACGGCCACGAAGGCGAGTCCGCCGCCTTCATGGACCGCGCCATGCTCACCGGCAA
>CAKKSJ010000312.1 GCA_919902965.1 Burkholderiales bacterium | reverse complement strand
ACGCCGCGGCCCTGGTTCGGCCCCAGCGGCGCGCTGTAGTGCGGATGCGCCCTAGCCGCCTCCAGCGTCTCGATATAGCCGATCGGACCGAGCTTGGGGCCGTAATAGGTCTGCGTTCCTGCTTTCGCCGCGTTCTTCAGGCGGAATTCGATCGGGTCCAGCCCGAGTTTCTTCGCCATCTCGTCGATCACGCTCTCTACGCCGAACACCGCGATCGGTGCGCCCGGCGCCCGATAGGCCGCGACCTTGGGGCGGTTCACAGTGACATCGTTGCCGACCACGTGCACGTTGGCGAGATCGTAGCGGGTGAAAGCGCACATCGACGCCTGGTTCACCGAGGAACCCGGGAACGCGCCTGCCTGGAAGTTCAGTTCCGCCGTGGCCGCAGTGATCTTCCCGTCCCTGGTACAGCCGATTTTCACTTTGACGTTAGCGCCGGAAGTCGGGCCGGTGGAACGGAACACTTCCTCGCGCGTCATCACCATTTTCACCGGGCGGTTTGATTTGCGCGACAGCGCGATCGCCAGGGCTTCGCCATAGATGTTGTTCTTGCCGCCGAAGCCGCCGCCGAGTTCGGTGGGCGTGACGCGAATCTTGGCCACGTCCATCTGCAGCACCTTGGCGCACTGGGCACGAAACACGAAATGTCCCTGGGTCGCGGTCCACAGTTCCGCCTGGCCGTCGGCGCTGTAGCTCGCAAGGCAGGCCTGCGGTTCGATATAGCCCTGGTGCACCGGCTTGGTGTTGAACTCGCGCCCGACGATCACCTCTGCTTGCGCAAATCCTGCGGCGACGTCGCCGCAGCGGTACTCCAGGTGCTTGGCAACGTTGGAGGGGCGCTCCGGCCTGGGCTTGACCCCCTGCGTGTACTGGTGTTCGTGCAGCAACGGCGCCCCCGGCTGCATCGCCTCGAGCACGTCGATCACATGCGGCAGTATTTCGTATTCGACCTTGATCAGCGCCAGCGCCGCCTGCGCCACCGCTTCCGTGGTCGCCGCCACTGCCGCGAGCGGATGGCCGTCGTAGAGCACTTTTTCGCGCGCCATCATATTGCGGGTGACGTCGCGGAAATTGACCATCAGCTCGCCCACTTCCGCATATTCATCCGGCATTTCGGGGAAATCGTCGCGCGTAACCACCGCCTTCACTCCCGCCAAAGCAAGCGCGGCGGAGATGTCGATGGACTTAATGCGCGCGTGCGGGTGCGGACTGCGCAATACCTTGCCGATCAGCTGGCCGGGCAGATTGTAGTCGGCGCCGTAGCGCGCGCGGCCGGTCACCTTGTCGACGCCATCGGGCCGCAATGGCCGGGTGCCGACGAGTTTCAGGTCTTTTTCTTGGTACTTGAGCATGTTCAGGCTCCGCGCATTTCGCGTGCGGCATCGAGCACCGCGTCGACGATCTTGTGATAACCGGTGCAGCGGCACAAATTGCCCGCGAGCCAGTAACGCACTTCTTCCTCAGTCGGATCCGGATTGCGTTCCAGCAGCGAGCGCGCCGCGATCAGTATGCCGGGCGTGCAGATGCCGCATTGCAGGGCCGCGTGCTCGATGAATTTGCGCTGCAGGGGATGCAGTTTCTCCCCGACGGCCATGCCTTCTATGGTTTCGATCGCCTTGCCTTCTGCCTCGACCGCCAGCATCAGGCAGGCGCACACCAGGCGCCCGTCCACCATGACGCTGCAGGCGCCGCAGTCGCCCGTGCCGCAGCCTTCCTTGGTGCCGGTGAGGCGCAGATCGTCACGCAGCACCTCCAGCAGGGTCTGGCCTGTTTCGCAAAGAAATTCGACCTGGTCGCCGTTGACCAAGGCACTCACATGGTTGCGTGACATCAGTACAGTCTCCTCGCCCGTTCCAGCGCAATCGCCGCCGCACGCCGCGCCATTACGCCTGCGACCTTGACGCGAAATTCCTTGGTGCCGCGCTTGTCATCGATCGGCCGGCAGGCCGCGCTGGCGGCCGCGCCCAGACCTTGCAGCGCGGCTTCATCGACTTTGGTGCCGATCAATGCGGCCGCAGCTTCGGACACGAGCAAGGCGCGCTCGGCTACAGCGCCCAGGCTGAGCCTCGCGGCATTGCACACCCCTTTGCCGTCGAGCGTCAGATTGACCGCCGCACCGACGACGGCAATGTCCATCTCGGTGCGCGGGGTAAAACGCAGATAGGCGTCGCCCGAATGCGCTGCACGTTGCGGCAGCCGGAAAGAAGTGACGAGTTCTCCACGCGCGAGCGTAGTTTTTCCCGGACCAGTCACAAACGCCTCCACCGGCGTCTCGCGCCTGCCCTGCGGTCCGAGTATGCAAACGACGGCGCCCGCCGCGATCAAGGCGGGGACGCTGTCTGCGGCAGGCGAGGCATTGCATAGATTGCCGCCCATGGTGGCGCGGCCCTTCACCTGGATCGAGCCGATATACTTTACGCCGTCGACGATACCCGGCCATGCCTGGGCAAACGCCGCGTTCTCGATCAGCTCCATGCAGGTTACCGCAGCGCCGACGCGATAGCCGCCCGCTTCAGCAAGGACGGACCTCAATTCCGGAAGAAATTTTACGTCGACCAGCAGCTCCGGCGCGGCGCGTCCCGAGCGCAACTGGATCATCAGGTCTGTGCCTCCGGCCAGCACCTTCGCCCTGCCATTCGCGCTGGAAAGCAGCGCGACCGCCTGCTCCAGCGACTTTGGCGCCTCGTAGCGCATTAGACTTGTCCCCTTTCCCGAATAATCGTCAGGCCGCTTGGCCCGCTGCCGGCAATACCAACCGGCATGGCCATGATTTCGACGCAAGCACGCCCAGCGCAGCATCACCAATAAGGACAAAGCCGGCGATTGTGCCGGCTTTGCCAAAAAACAGTGGTCGGGGTGAGAGGATTTGAACCTCCGACTCCTGCGTCCCGAATTTGCCCCTTAGTTACGTCACGATTATATATCAACT
>CAKKSJ010000311.1 GCA_919902965.1 Burkholderiales bacterium | reverse complement strand
TCTTGCCGTCCAGCCCGGCGCCGGGGAACACCAGCTTGGCGCCGACCATGGCGCAACCATAGGGCAGGCTCCAGGCATTGGCATGGAACATCGGCACCACCGGCAGCATTACGTCGCGCGCGGAAATGTTGAGCGCGTCCGGCAGCGCCGCGGCAAACGCGTGTATCACCGTCGAGCGGTGCGAGAAGAGCACACCCTTGGGGTTGCCCGTGGTGCCCGAGGTGTAGCACAGGGACGATGCCGTGTATTCGTCGAATTGCGGCCATTCGTAGTCACCGTTCTCGGCGGCGACCAGCTCCTCATAACACAGCAGATTGGGAACGCCGATCTTGGGCATATGCGCGCGGTCGGTCATCGCGATCCAGCCGTTTACGCCCTTGCATACCGGCGCGAGCTTGTCTACCAGCGGAGCCAGGTTGATGTCGAACAGCACATAGCCGTCTTCGGCATGATTTATGATATAGACCAGCTGCTCCGGAAACAGGCGCGGATTGACGGTGTGCATGACCGCGCCCATGCCCGAAATGCCGTAAAAGGCCTCGAAATGGCGGTAACCGTTCCAGGCCAGGGTGCCGACGCGGTCCCCTTCTTTCACGCCCAGCCGGGCCAGCGCCTGTGCCAGCTGGCGTGCGCGTTTGTGCGCATCCCGGTAGGTATAGCGGTGCAGGGCGCCGCTGCCGTCCGCGGCCGGACCCTCGACCCTGCGCGACACGATTTCCGTATCGCCGTGATGCCGGCTGGCATGAACGATAAGCGAAGAAATTAACAGGGGAACATCCTGAATCAGGCCGCGCAACATGATTATTCTCCGGTATGGATTGAAAACGCTCGACGGGTAACGAAGTTACCTCGCCACAGAATCGGTGTCAATCGAACCTCCTGGGAAGAAGATTGATCTTGGCGAAAACATCATGTAACCTGCACCGGAACACCTGCCTTTGCCTCCACCAAAACGTCAATAATTTTTGCACGTTACGCGGCGGCACTTGACGGGCGTACAGCACCGGCGCACAGCAAGAAATCCGGCATCGAGTATTCGGCAATCCATGCCTCTCTCCCGGAGGCTACACAAAGGAGGATGTATGTTCCATCTAAAACGCACACCTGAGGCTCTGTTTCTGGTATCGGCCTTGTTTGCAGGATCGGCCTATGCTGAAACGCTCAAAATCGCTTATATCGACCCGCTTTCCGGGGGGTTCGCCAACGTCGGCGACGCAGGGCTGAAGCAGTTCCAGTTCGTCGCCGACGACATCAACAAGCGCAACCTCACCGGCGGGCCGAAGATCGAAATCGTGCCCTTCGACAACAAGGTGAGCCCGCAGGAGAGCCTGAACGTGCTGAAGAAGGTGATCGACCAGGGCATACGCGTCATCACCCAGGGCAATAGCTCCGGCGTCGCAGGCGTGCTCATCGACGCAGTGAACAAGCACAATGAGCGCAATCCGGACAAGTCCATCCTGTACCTGAACTACGCCGCGGTGGATCCGGACTTCACCAACTCCAAGTGCAGCTTCTGGCATTTCCGTTTCGACGCCAACAGCGATATGAAAATGGAAGCCATGACCGACTACATGGCCAAGGATCCGAAGATCAAGAAGGTCTACCTGATCAACCAAAACTATTCCTTCGGCCATGCCGTCACCCGTGCCGCCAAGGCGGACCTCAAGCGCAAGCGGCCCGACATTCAGATCGTAGGCGACGACCTGCACCCGATCATCCAGGTGAAGGATTTCGCGCCCTATGTCGCCAAGATCAAGGCGTCCGGTGCCGACGTGGTCATTAGCGGCAACTGGGGTAACGATGCCGCTCTTCTGGTCAAGG
>CAKKSJ010000310.1 GCA_919902965.1 Burkholderiales bacterium | reverse complement strand
GGGCGGCCAGGGCTTGCAGCGCCTGTTGCAAGGCGTCCACGCGCGGGTCGGCGTGACGCCACGGATAGCCCAGCAATTTTGGATCGAAGGCCTCGATCATGTCGCGAAATCCCGGCAACTGCAGCAGCCACGAGCCTTCCGGCACCAGCAGGCGGATGCAAAGCTGGATCGGCGGCACCGCCTCCACCAGATGCAGGCGCAGGAGTGTGCGCAGCAGATCGAGGTAGCCTTCCAGCGTGGTCCAGGGCGTAAACGGCACGAAAGTCGGCGCCATGCTGATGCCCGCGTCGCGGCACAGTTCCAGCGCGCGCTCGAAGTCGGCGGGCGTATGCTTCTTGGCCAGGTGCTGCAGCACCTGCGCGTCCACCGACTCGACCGCCGCGGTGATGAACAGGCAGCCCGCCGCCTTGAGCGCCGGCAGCAGATGGGCGTGAGCGATGATGTGCTGGATCTTGATAGTGGCATCGAAACTCAGATCGGGAAATTGCGCATGCATGGCCGCGAGCACTTTCATGGCGTGGGTGCTGCCATTGAAAAAATCCGGATCGCCAAACGAAATATGCGCCGCGCCCGCCTGGACCTGCTGCGCAATGTCCGCCATCACCACCGCCACCGGCACGATGCGGAACTTGCCCTGGTACACCGGCACCACGGGGCAATGGCGGCACAGGTGCTTGCAGCCTCGACTGGCCTCGATGAAGCCCAGCTGTTTCTTGCCGCCATCCGGCGTTAGCAAATGCGCGTAGCGCTCCAGTTCGGGCAGGCCGGAGCGATCGGGTGTCAGAAAATCGACCTTGCCCAGATTGACCACCGGCCCGGCTTGGATATCGCAGTTCTCGCCCGCGCGCAGCCGCCGCGCCAGGCTGGCAAGTGCGGGCTCGCATTCGCCGCCAAGTATGGTTTTCACGCCCAGGCCGCGCAGCAATTCCTGGTTCATCGGTGCATACAGCCCGTACACGCACAGATGCGCCCGCGGCGCCAGCGCGCGGATGCGCGGAAGCGCTTCCACTGCGATGCGCGTTGCGGTGTGCATGCCGACATACAAGGCCACCAGCTGCGCACCGGAAAACAGCGCCGGTTCCAGTTTCTGCAGCGAAAGGTCGATGCAGCGCACTTCGAATCCATCTTGCTTCAGCCACGCCGCGGGCTCGGCGAGGGCGAAGGGCTGCCGGCCGAGTTCATACGGGTTGATCAGCACGACCTCGAACCGGGCAGGCGCGCTTTGCTGTTCCGCCCCGGCGCCTTCGATCGCGCGGGTATCGCTGCCGCTATCCATGTGCAGCTACTTCGACTTGGGCCGCTGAGCGTACTCGCCCGTCGCCGCGTCGCGGCTTGCGCCCGCCTCCTGCATGCGCTCCAGATAGTGCTTCCACATCGCGTCCTGGTTCACGCCTACGTTGTACAGATAGTCCCAGGAATAGAGGCCGCTGTCGTGCCCGTCGGAGAACGTGAGTTGCACCGCGTACGAACCCACCGGCTCGATAGCGGTGATCTCTACATTCTTCTTCCCGACCTGCAGGACTTCCTGCCCCGGGCCGTGGCCGCGCACCTCCGCCGAAGGCGAATAGACGCGCAGAAACTCGAACGGCAGGGTAAAGCACTTGCCGTCGGCGAACGCGATTTCCAGCACGCGCGATTTCTGGTGCAGCTTGATTTCTGTCGGGGAAGGGTTGGATTTGTCTAGCCCTGCCATGAGATCTCCTTGGTTCGCAATCAACGCGGAGGCTGCTTCGAAATGCGCAAAGCGGCCTCCAAATCCGCGCGGAAGCCGGGGACTGGTCCCGGTTTCCTGCGCTAGCCCCAATGGTAACGGTATTGTCAGCCCGGAGGGCGGCTGGATT
>CAKKSJ010000309.1 GCA_919902965.1 Burkholderiales bacterium | reverse complement strand
GGGCGCCGACCGCCTGGAACAGATCGAGAAGTGGCTCGCCAGCGGCGGCTGGAAATATTGAACCAACCGCGGACGGATCGATGAACAGCGAGAAAATCAAGGTAAGGACGGAAACCGGGCAGACGATGGAAGTCGTGGTCCTGAGCAAGCGCGCCAGCGGAATCGAAATCGTGCTCGGCGAGGGCATACACAACGTCAAGTGCACGCTCAGTCCGACGCGCAACGGCCTGTCCTACGCCGGCAGCGTGATGGGGCGGGAACTGATCTACGCGCGCAGCCGCGAGCAGGTTCAGGCCGATATCGACCTGCACAACCCCGTACTGCGTAAATCCAGATAAGGCCGGGCGCCGCACATGCAAGCCGTGATGTACGAGCGCTTTGGCGACGATTCCGTGCTGTCGCTGCGCGAAACCGGAATTCCCCTGCCTGCGCGCGGCGAAGTGCAGGTGCGCGTGCGCATGGCCAGCCTCAACCCGGTCGATTTCAAATTGCGCAGCGGCATCCTGCGCATGATCGGAAGGCCCAAGCGGCCGGCGATCACAGGCAAGGATTTCGCAGGTGAAATCAGCGCGCTCGGCGCCGATGTGCGCGGCTACACGCTCGGCCAGCGCGTGTTCGGCTCGGTCGATCCGATGGGCGGGCAGGGCAGCTGTGCGCAGTTCGTCGCGCTTTCCACCGATCTGATCGCGCCGACTCCGGAAGATCTCAGCGACGAAGCCGCGGCGAGCCTGCCGGTCGCTTCGGGAACGGCGCTGCAGGCGCTCACCGACCTTGCCCGCCTACAAGCCGGCCAAGCGGTCCTGATCAGCGGCGCCTCCGGCGCAGTGGGCGCAAGCGCGGTACAGATCGCCCGCTCGCTCGGCGCGCGCATTACCGGCGTGTGCAGCACGGCCAACGTCGACTACGTTCGCTCCCTGGGCGCGGAGCGCGTCATCGACTACAGTACCGAAGACTGGCTGCAGCCTGGCCAACACTTCGATGTGGTATTCGACGCCGCGGCGGCCGCGTCCTTCACGCAGGCCCGGCCGCTATTGGCGACCGCGGGCATTTACATCAACACCATGCCGCGGGCCGCGCTGTACTGGGCGGCGCTCGTCGCCCGGGCAACGACGCGTCAGCGCTGCGTGCCCTTCCTGCTCAAGACCGATACCGCCTTGCTCGCGCGGCTGGCCCAGCTCGCCGCCGAGCGCATCATCGTGCCGCACATCCAGGAGATAGTGGATTTGACCGAAGTCGCCGCAGCGCAGCGCCACATGCAACATGGCAAGGTGCACGGCAAGCTGTGCGTGCGCGTGCACGCCTGAGGCTTCGACCCGCTAGGCCTGTTTCAAGCGCTGCGCGAATTCGCCCGCGAAGCGCTCCACCGCGCCCCAATCGGTGTATTCGTAATCGCGCGAAGTGTCGGTCTCACCGCCACCTAGGCCGACGAACACGATCATCACCCTGCGCTTGATCGGGCCGTAGAGACTGTATCTGACCGCGCCCGCAATGCTGGCCACCAGTTGCGGCTGCCAGCCGGTCTTGCGCAGGAACTTGTCGATATAGCGCTGCGCCGCGGCGGGTTTCGGTCGCGGTCCGCCCGCGCTGAGGCTCACCGAGAAAAAAGCGCTGGGCCGCGCCTCGAGCGCGCTGCGCTGGCGGCGTATCAGTTTGCGCAGGTAGGCGGGATGGTGGCCGTAATGAATCGATGCGCCGACGATAACGCCGTCGTAGGCCGACACATCCAGCTTCGCCGCGTCAGCATCCGCCGGCAGCAGATCCACGCTATGCGCGTCTTTGCGCAGCGTCTGCGCGATGCGCTCGGCGATCATGGTGGTCTGGCCTTCGACGCTGGCGTAGAGCAATAGGATTCGAGACATGGGAGTCCGCTTATCGGCTGCTGTGCTGGATTTGTTTCGGCTGTTGCAAAACGCTTTGGCGAAACTGGCGAGATAATGCGCGAGGGAGAGGGCGAAGTCAATTGTGAAATCAGGCGCCGGACCATTCCAACAGTTCATCCAACAGCCCATCAATCGCGTTAAACGTGGCAGGTCCACTTTGACTTTCGAGTTCCTGCTGGTATGCAGAGATTTTCTGACCGTCGTTGTGCAAATGCCCGGAGAAGCGCACCAGCATTGATTGTCCGGCCGTCATGCATATCACGGACCGATATCAATGCGAACCCGATGCTCGCCGTTCCCCATTCGCGACCTGGAGGCGCCTGGACGAATTCGAATCCAGGATAGCCAGAAAACTCTCCACGACCCATCGCCAGCAACCTGGATGCGCTCCGCACGCGCATTGCGCCGCCAGAGCCGATAAGGAAACGGCGCATCGGGGCTCAGTGGATGTAGGCATCCTCGGTACAGCGGCAGCAGACGTGACTCTTGCGCACGCAAGGTTTCGAGTCCTGTTAGATCAGACGTTTAACCTTCGAAAAACAAACTAACACGGACCACTCTTCTGCGCGGCATTCCGATTGCCTTGTTTTTGCAAGTTCTTTTCGCCGAGCGTAGACTGATCCACCGTGATATTTGGTTTTTCGGAAGATCATTGAACGTTGAACGTTGAACTAAACCGCTTCGCGGTGGTGCGGTAGTCAGACCGTCTTTTCTGT
>CAKKSJ010000308.1 GCA_919902965.1 Burkholderiales bacterium | reverse complement strand
TTAAGCGCCCCAGCGGACCGCCACCGCACCCCATACGTAGCCGATTCCGGCGGCAATGGCCACCATCAGGTCGCCGTCCTTCAGTTTTTTCTGCTGCAGCCCCTCGTGCAGGGAGATCATGAAATCGACCTGGCCGAGGTGGCCGTAGTTCTCCAGATACACAGTCTGCTCCGGCGCGAGGCCGAGGATCTCGAGCATGCCCGTGTGCATCGAGCGTTTGAAATGCAGCACGTTGAGATAATCGATATCCGCGCGCGTCGCCCGGCTCTTGACCAGCGCCTTGTCGATGCACGCCAGCCAGTTGCGCAGCGAAACCGCGTCGAGCCCGGATTTCATGTGCTCAGCGTCGAATACGCGCAGGCTGCGGTTTCCGCGGGCGCGCAACTGCGCAAGTTCCGGCTCCGGCAGCGCCTCGATCGGGTGCTCGGTGCCGCCATAGTACATACCGGTGTCGCGCGCGAAGGAGCCATCGGTGATGATGTGCGAGCCCAGCACCAGGTTGCGTCCAAGCCCGCGGCGCAGCAGCAGCGCGCCCGCGCCGGTAGCCAGGTCGTACATGAAGGACACATCCGGATCGGTATAGTCGATCAATTCGCCATTGCGGTAGCCCCCCACGATCAGCACCGTGGCGATATCGGGGTCGGATAACATCATGTCCTTGGCGATTTTAATCGCCGCCACCGTGGTGTTGCAGCGCTGCTGGATGTCTATGCCCCAGGCGCGGTGCGCGCCGATGCGTGCCTGAATATAGGTTGCCGAAGTCGTCAGTGGATATTCCTTCCACTCCTCGCCCACGCACAGGACCAAATCGATCTCCTGCGGATCGATTCCACTGCGTGCGATGGCGTCCTGCGCCGCGCGCGCGCCCATTTCCTGGGTGCCGTCGCCGGGCCCGGGCACGGTCTTGCGAACGATGCCGAGTTTCTCGCGCACCGCCGTTTCGCTCCAGCGACCGCCGGTCGCGGCCGCTATGTCTGCCGCGCTCATGTAATGCCGGGGCAGGTAAAGGCCGTAGCCAAGGATGCCGACTTCGTTCATGCGCGCAGCGTTCATGCGAAGTCGTTCATTCCAGCTTGTTCTCCAGATTGCGCACCAGCACCAGCGCCTCGCCGTCGCAGACGACACGACCGTCCGCAGCCAGGACACGGGTGCAGAGATTGACCAGTTCCTTGTCCGCGCGCAGCCGCGTGATGGCGACGGTCGCGGACAGCTTTTCGCCTGGATAGGCCGGCGCCGGATAGCGCAGCGCCTGCTTCATCCAGCCGGTGCCGCGACCCGGCAGGCGCGTACCGAGCAGGCCGGAGAACATGCCCGCGAGCAACGGCCCCGGCACGATGCGCTCCCGGTAAGCGCGCGAGCGTGCGGCGCCCTCGTCGCGGAAAATGGGATTGCGGTCGCCCACCAGATCACCATATTCATCCAGATCGGCGACCGAGAACACGCGCGCGCTGCTCGCCCTCATGCCCGGCCGCAAACCGTATAAGGCGGCGTCGCCGGCCTGGGCACTGGGCACGAACGCAGCGACCCCGGGGAAGGCGACGCGGTCCGCAAGGACGCGCGTTGTTCCCGTCGCGGTGAACAGCGGCGCGCCATCGGGGCCGGGCTTGGTGATGTCGGTGGCGATGTCCAGAATGCCGCTGGCCTCGCCTTCGACGCTCAGCCGCACGGTGATCGGGTCGTTGACAAAGGTCGGGTTGGCAAACATCAGGTTCTGCTCCAGCTGCACCACGCCCGCCCCCTGCATCATTTCCGCGAGGTCCCTGCAGATGCAGCTGTAGAGCAGCATGCCGTGGGCAACCGTGGCGCCAAAATGGCTTTTCGCGGCGAATGCCGGATCGCAGTGGATCGGATTGTCGTCACCGGTAAGTCTCGCGAAGCGGTCGAAATCCGCTTGCAGCAGTACGTGCCGGTATTGCGCTTGCGTGTGCACAGTCACGCTTTTCCGCCGAACTCGCCGCGCAAGCGCGGCTTCTCCACCTTGCCGGCAGCATTTCGCGGCAACGCGCTTATGAACACCACGTGCTTGGGCACCTTGAAAGCGGCGAGGCGCGCCTTGCAATGGGCGATCACCGCGTCGGCGCCCGTCGCGGCGCCCGGCTTCAAAACGATAATGGCCTTGCCGACTTCGCCCCACTTGGCGTCGGGCACACCGATTACTGCGGCTTCGGCAACGCCTTCCATCTGGAACAGCACGTTCTCCACTTCGGCCGGATAGACGTTCTCGCCGCCGGAGATGTACATGTCCTTGGATCGATCGACGATGTAGTAGTCCCCGTCCTCGTCGCAATACGCGATATCGCCGGAGCAAAGCCAGCCGTGTTCGAATGCTTTGGCGCTGGCCTCGGGATTGTTCCAGTAGCCGGGTGTGAGACCGGGACCGCGCAGCATCAGTTCGCCACGCTGATTCGCGCCCAGCGTCTGGCGCGTGGCGCTGTCGACCACGCGGGCTTCGACGAACATCACCGGCTTGCCGACGGTGCCGACTTTCTTGCGCGCCGTGGCCTCATCGGTGAGGAACACGGTCGGGCCGGTCTCGGTCATGCCAAAACCGAAACAGATGGTGACGTTCTTGGCGAGATAGCGTTCCAGCAGGCTCTTCGGGATCGGCGCGCCGCCGCAGGCCCAGTTGCGCACCCCGGAGAAATCGGCCGCGCCGAAACCCGGGTGCTGCGACAGGAACAGGTAGATGGCCGGCACGCCGAACATTACCGTGACGCTGCCTTGCAGCAGTTCCATGGTCTTGTCCACATCGAACTGGCGCATGATGATGGTGGTGCCGGCGCACATCAGCATCGGGTTCAAGTACAGGTTGAGGCCGCCGGTATGAAAATAGGGCAGCACCGAGAGCAGCGTATCCTCGCGCCGCAATCCGGCGGCGAGCATGCCGTTGACGGCGTTGGTGAAGGCCATGCCGAAGGTCTGGATGACGCCTTTGGGTTTGCCGGTGGTGCCCGATGTGTAGAGCAGGTACCAGGTGTCGTCGTGAGCCCGCCAGGGCATGACGATGCTCGGCCCGGATGCGGCGGCCAGGCTCGCTTCGTAGCTCACTGTATCGGCGTGTGTGGCGCCGACAACCATGCGCCGCTGCATGCCGAATGCCCCGGCCAGCGCTGCGCCCGTTTGCTCGAACTCGCTGCCGTAAACTATGGCGCAGGGCCTCGCGTCGTCCACGATGCCGCGCAATTCGTCCAGCGACAGGCGCCAGTTGAGACAGACCATGAGCGCGCCGATCTTGCCGCAGGCGTAGAGCAGTTCCACGTATTCGGCCGAATTGTGGGCCAGCACGGCGACGCGCTCGCCGGCTTTGACGCCCCATTGATTGCGCAGGAATCCGGCGCAGCGGCTGGCGCGCTCCTCGAGCTGGGCGTAGCTTAGCTTACGCCCGGAAAACAAATCCACCAACGCGGTTTTTTCCGGGAACTGCTGCGCTTGCTTGACCAGCCAGTCGGGAATCAACACCTAGTCCTCCTAATCGCTTGCAGGGTATTCGCTGAAATCGCGCAGGAAGGCGTCGACGCCCAGCAGGGCCGCAGGTTGCGCGATCAATTCCAGAAAACGCTGGCGTTCGGCCTCCAGGTCGGCGGCAAGTTGGGCGCGCTCGCCCCATAGCAGCCGCTTGGCCGCGCGCATGGTGCCGGCCGGATAGTCCGCCATGCGCCGCGCCGCCGCGGCAGCCGTTTGCTGCAAGTGCTCGGGCGCAACCACCTCATTCGCCAGCCCCCAGGCCACCGCTTCCTCGGCGCGGATGCTGCGGTTCAGCAGCAGCGCCGCGGCAGCGCGGTGGACGCCGGCAATACGCCCGGCGAGCGCAGTCCAGCCGCCGTCGGGAGCGAAACCGGCGGTCGCGTAATGCGCTTTGAATACCACCTGCGGCGCGAGATAGACGAGGTCGGCCGCCAGCACCAGGCCGATGGAGCCGCCGCTTACCAGGCCGTGCACGGCGGCCACCACCGGCTGCGGCAGATCGATCAAGGCGAGGATAGCCTGGTTCAAGCGCCCGACCAGGCCGGCCGAATACTCCTGGAGCGCAGCGCGTTCGCGCTGGAAGCGGTGCATGTCGCCGCCGATGGAGAAGGCCGGCCCCTCGGCCGCGAGCAGCACGGCGCGGCACGCCGGGTCAGTACCCAGTTGCGCCAGTTCCTCCAACAAGTGATCCAGCAGTTCCGGCACCAGGGCGTTGTGCATGCCGGGTCGGCACAGAACGACGCGCGCCACCCCCTCTGCGCGTTCCACCTGCACCAGTCTCATGGCAGCCCGCGGACTTTCGCGCGCAGCTTGCCGACGATTCCGGCAGGGAAGCGGTATACGCTGACGATGAACAATATCCCCAGCCACAGCAACCAGCGGTCGGGATGCAACAAATCGGGCAGCAGCGGTATGCCGGCAGCCGCATCGCTGGCAAGCTTCATCAGATCCTGCAAATAATTCTGCGCGATCACGAACAGCGTCGCGCCTACCACTGCGCCATACATGGTCCCCATGCCGCCGATGACCACCATCAACAGGATGTCGATCATGATTTCGAAAGAAAGCGAGGTGTCCGGACCGTTGTAGCGCAACCAGAGCGCGAGCAGGGCGCCCGCCAGCGTTGCAAACCCGGCCGAAAGCACGTTGGAAGAAGTACGATAAACGACCGTGCGGTAACCCAGCGCCTCGGCGCGGAAATCGTTTTCGCGAATCGCCTGCAGCACGCGCCCGAAAGGCGAGTTGACGATGCGCAGCATGAGCAGGAACAGGGCCACGGTGACGACGAACAACAGGTAGTAGGAAATCAGCTTGCCGTCCAACGAGACGCCCAGGAACGGCTGCTCCGCGAGCGTATAGCCCGGGGTAAGCATCTCGGGAACCTTGAAACTGAGTCCGTCCTCGCCGCCGGTAATTTCCGACAACTGCGAGGCGAAGGTCTGGAAGGCGGAGGCGACGGCGAGCGTGATCATGGCGTAGAACATCGCCTTCACCCGCAGGCTGAACAGGCCGATCACCAGCGACAGCGCCAGCGACACGAGCAGCGCTGCCGCGACGCCTGTGCCCACCGCGGCCCAGGACGGGCCCAGGCGCGTCAGCGCGATGGCCACACCGTAGGCGCCGATGCCGAAGAACATGGTATGGGCAAAGGATACGATGCCGGTATAGCCGAGCAGCAGATCGAAGCTCGCCACCAGCACGATGAAAACGCAGATTTTCGCCGCGACATTGAGCGCCTTTGCCCCTGGAAAGACGAAAGGCGCGAGCGCGAGGCCGGCAACGATTGCGATCAGCACCAGCGTCAGCACGCGGCTGCGCGGCAGGTCGCCCGAGAGTAAGCGGCTCAGCATTATCGCTTCGCCACCGGATAAATCCCCTGCGGCCGCCACAGGAGCACGATCACCATCAACAGGATGTTGGAGAACAGCGCCACCTTGGGCAGGAGAAAGCCGGTGTAGTTGGCGAGCAGTCCCACCAGCAGCGCGCCGATTGCGCAGCCGCCGACCGAACCCAGGCCGCCGATGATGATGACGATAAAAATCAGGATATTGACCTGGGAGCCAATCTGCGGCGTCACGTTCTGCTGATACAGGCCCCACATGACTCCGCCCAGGCCCGCGAGGGCGGAGCCGGCCACAAAGACGCCGATGAACAACCGGCGGATGCGATAACCCAGGCTCTCCACCATTTCTCTGTCCTGTACCCCAGCGCGGATCAACAAGCCGATCTTGGTGCGGCTGAGCACCCAGAACATCGCCGCAAATACGCCGAGCCCGATAACCACCGCGATCAGCCGGTATTTTTCCACCGCCGCCTCGCCCAGCAGCAGCGAGCCGCGAAACGCAGTGGGCAGCGGCAGCGGGATGGACTGTGCGCCCCAGATCACCTTGATCAATTCCTCGCCCACGATCATCCCGCCCATGGTGATCATGATCTGCTTCAGGTGCTGGCCGTAGACTGGGCGGATGATCACGCGCTCGAAGGCAAAGCCCACGCCGCCGGCCACGGCCATCGCCACCAGCATCGCCGGGAGCACCGCCAGCAAGTTAAGCAGCAGGCTTTCGCTCGCGGTCCAGCCGCTCATGGCGCCGAGCACCGACACTGCGAGATACGCGCCCAGGGTGATGAACACGCCGTGGCCGAAATTGAGCACGTCCATCAGGCCGAACACCAGCGTCAGACCGGATGCGATGATAAATATGATCATGCCCATCGCCAGGCCGGCGACGGTAAGCGTGACCCAGGTCGACGGCGAGCCGATCAAGGGCAGCGCGACGAGCGCCAGCGCCGGCACCAAAAGCAACGGCAGCCGATCGAGCTTGACCGTCGGCAGCGCGTCCAGGACCGGGGCCATTGCAGCGGAAACGTTCATCTATCGCTCCTATTGATGGGCCGCGAGCGACAGGCCGAGCAGGCGCTGCTGCAGGCCTTCGTCATCGGCAAGCTCGGCCATGCTTCCCGCATGCACGATGCGACCGCCGTCCATCACCGCCACCCGGTCGCCGAGCTGGCGCGCAAAGTTGAAGTTCTGCTCCACCAGCAGGATGGTGGTGTCGGTCTGCTTGAGTTCGCGGAAAGCAGCGATCATGTTCTGGACGATGGCAGGTGCAAGGCCTTTGCTCGGTTCGTCGACCAGCAGCAGTTTCCTTGGCTCGACGATCGAGCGCGCCACCGCCAGCATCTGCTTCTGCCCGCCCGAGAGCAGCCCCGCCGGATGCTGCCAGAACTTTTTGATCGCCGGAAACAGGCCGAAGATCCACTCCAGGCGCTTGGCATCGATGTCTTCGGCGCGCCGCGCGCCGCGCGCCGCGAGTATCATGTTCTCGCGCACCGATAGATCGGAAAAGATGCCCATGCTCTCGGGCACATAGGCGATACCGCGCTGGGCAATTTCGGGCGTGCTGCGCGCGCTGATTTCCTCGCCTTGAAAGCTGACCTTGCCCTGCGATGCCTGCCACAATCCCATGATAGTGCGCAGCGTGGTCGTCTTGCCGGCGCCGTTGCGCCCGAGCAGCACGCTGAGATCCCCCTGCGCGACTTCCAGATCGACGCCGTGCAGGATGTGATAGGCGCCGATGTAAGTGTGCACGCCTTCGAGACGCAGCAGCGGCGCGCTCATTTGTCTTTCACCTCGATGCCAAGATAGGCCTCCTGCACGATGGGCGAGGCGATCACCGCGGCCGGCTCGCCGTCGGCGACCAATGCGCCATTGTGAAGCACGATGATGCGGTCCGACAGTTCGCGCACCACGTCCATCTTGTGCTCGACCAGCAGGATGGTCTTGTCGCGGCGCGCCTTGAGCGCGCGGATCAGGTCGAGGATCAGCGGCACCTCGTCCACGCTCATGCCCGCGGTCGGTTCGTCGAACATGAACACGTCGGGTTCGAGCGCCATCAGGATACCGACTTCGAGTTTGCGCTGGTCGCCGTGCGGCAGCGCACTCGCCGCGACGTCGCGCTTTGCTGCCAGCGCGACCGTCTCCAGCACCTCCTCGGCATGGCCGATCAGCTCGCGATGGCTGTTCCAGATACTCCACAGGTTGAGGCCCAGCCCGGCGCGCGATTGCACCGCCAGCCGGATATTTTCCATTACGCTCAGATTCGGAAACAGGTTGGTCAACTGGAACGCGCGGCCGATGCCGCGGCGGCTGCGCCGCGGCGCCGAGTAGCCGCTGAGGTCTTCGCCGTGCAGGAGCACCTGCCCCGCGTTCGCCTTCAACTGGCCCGAAATCAAATTGAAGTACGTCGTCTTGCCGGCGCCGTTGGGGCCGACGATGGCGGTCAGCGTGCCGGGTGCGAAGCCGCACGAGACTTCATTGACCGCTACGTGGCCGCCAAAGCGGATGCTGAGCCCGCGGGTTTCAAGAGCGAAGGTCATCGCCGATCCCAATGGTCGCTATTGCAGAGTTGCGCTGTTGCGCGGACGAGAAACCGTCCGCGCGGATCGTCGATTGCGCGCGGATGAAAAGCACATCCGCGCGCAATCGGCGATC
>CAKKSJ010000307.1 GCA_919902965.1 Burkholderiales bacterium | reverse complement strand
ATGTGAACGATTCCGACCGGCATAATCCCAGAGCCAAATCCTGGATGGACAAGGTGAAGGAATTTTTTGCTGAATAGCGAGGAAACCGCCATACGCGGCGCCTTGAACCGCTGTTCCGTTCCTGTTTTTATTCAGAACCGTGTTTTCCGTATGGATGCGCTTTTTATCCATACGGAAAACACGGTTAGCGCGCGGAGCGCGCAATAGTCGCGCACCGACAAACGCGGACGTGGCAGGTGACGTCGATCTGCAGCGCCAGAGCTTGCGCGGACGGCGCCCCGTCCGCGCGGATCGTCGATTGTGCACGGATAAAAAGCACATCCGTGCCCAATCGGCGATCTTGAATAGACCCCCGCGGCAGGAAGAAACTCAAGCGCGGCGCCAAGTCGTGCCCTGCGGCGTATCCTCCAGCACGATGCCGGCAGCGAGCAGCTCCTTGCGAATGCGGTCGGCTTCGGCGTAGTTCTTCGCTTTCTTGGCCACTGCGCGAGCGGCGATCATCTGCTCGACCTGGTCGGGGTTCACTACCGCCGCGCGCGTGTCAACGTTTGCCCGCCCGGTCCCCGTTGCCTCTATCGGCTCCATCCTAACCGCGCCCGCAGCAGTGCGTCCCTGAAGGAATTCAGTCGGATTCTGACCTAGCAGTCCGAGTTTCCCGCCCAGCGCCTTGAGCAAACCCGAGGCCTGCGCCGACTTGCTGCGGTTCGCTTCGGCCGCGAGTTCGAATAAAACCGCCATGGCCTCCGGCGTGTTGAAGTCGTCGTCCATGGCCGCCCTGAAGCGGCCGGCATAGGCTTCATTCCAGTCGATCGCTGTCACCTGCGGCGGCACGTTCTTGAGCGCCGTGTACAGGCGCGTGAGCGCCCCCTTGGCGTCGTCCAGATGCCGGTCGGAATAGTTGAGCGGGCTGCGGTAATGCGCGCGCAAGATGAAGAACCGCACCACCTCAGCGTTGCGCTTCACGTCGCCGTTGTCGTACTTGTTCAGCACCTCGCGAATGGTGAAGAAATTACCGAGCGACTTGGACATCTTCTCGTCGTCGACGCGCACAAAGCCATTGTGCATCCAGTAGTTCACGAAGATATCGCCGTGCGCGCCCTCGGACTGCGCAATCTCGTTCTCGTGATGCGGAAACTGCAGGTCCTGGCCACCGCCGTGGATATCGAAATGCGCGCCGAGCAGTT
>CAKKSJ010000306.1:3102-9935 GCA_919902965.1 Burkholderiales bacterium | reverse complement strand
TTGCGAAGCGGGAACGCGGGCGGTGCCGGGAAAAGTTCGAGAGTTGTTTTTTTCTGACCCGATACCCTTATTTCGCAATCGGGTCCCGGTTTTTTCCGCTTGTGCTTGTGTCGAGCAGTTCCCGCGGCTGGGCAAAGCGCTCGGCTGCAGTTAATTCCCCTGGTCCCGGCCGCTGGAACAGCAGCCATAGCATGGTGCCGTTGACCAGAATGAAAACGACTTCAAGCCAGAGCATGACCGCAACAATCACTCGGCTGGAGTTGTCCCCGAAGATGAAATAAAAGCCGTCGAAGGAAGGCACCAGCGCAGTGGACGCCGCGTAGTGATCCTGAAACGGCGGAAACAACAGCGCCAGCAGCAGATTCAAGGCGACCACCAGGAGCACCAGGTTCTGCCGGTCCAGACGACGGCGCATACGCACCCGCTCGCGCTGCAGCAAACAAACGATTGCGGTATTGATCACCACGATAAATATCTCGACTGACAGAAGCTTGTCATTGAGCGCGCGATTGGGATGATCGCCGAAGACAAACAGGAAACCGTCGAAAACGGGTATGTTATTGCGCGTAGTGCTGAAATAGTCGTACGGCGGAAACAGCAGCATCAGCGACAAGTTGATTGCAGCGACGATCAGCGCAGCAGCTTGATATTTGTTCATGTCAGCGCTTCTGCAGTATCAGCAACTGGCCGGGTAGCGCCTGCGCGCCGTGCTTGCGTATGGCGACCTCCCTGCAGCTGCGTTCGGCCAGTCCCTGCGCGCGTGCGAGTCTTCTTACATAGGCGAGCGACTGCGCATAGCGACCGCTGGCTTCCAGGCGATAACTGTCGCAGGCCTGGCCGGGCTGTTCGATCGAGAACGCGAACCAACCGAAACAGCGCAGCACGCGCGCCACCTCGCTGAAAACCTGTCCGATATCTCCAATATAGATCAGAACATCGGCCGCCACCACAAGATCAAAGCTGGAATCCGCCAGCCCCGGCAGGTACTGGCCGATCTCGGCGCAAACCAGCTCATCGTAACAAGCCCGGCTGCGCGCCAACTCGAGCATTTTCGGCGCCAGATCAACGCCTGCCAGTCGCCGCGCCAGATCGCGCATGCGCACACCGCACAATCCGGTGCCACAGCCCAGGTCGAGAATATCCATTTGTGCCGGCGGCGACAGCGCGCGCACCGCACTGCTGAGCAATTCCGGAATATGGTAGTCGAGCGTATCCACCAGATGCCGGTCGAACTGCTGCGCAAAACCGTCGAAGGTCGCGCGCACATACGCCGACGGCGCCTGTGGCGTGCTTGCGCCGCGCACTGCATCGAGCAGGTGCTGAAACACGTCCGGCTCCACTCCCAGCTCAAGCGCCTGCACATAGCAGGCCTCGGCTGCGCCGGCTTTATCCATTTGTTGCAGCAAGCGGCCGAGATTCAGATAAGGCTGCGGCAACCCCGGCTTGAGCGCGATCGCACGGCGATAGCTTGCCTGCGCGGCTTCCGCGCGTCCCATCAATTGCAGGCTTGCACCCAGATTGTTGTGCGCCTCCGCGTGGTCCGGATCCAGGGCCAGCGCGGCGAGATATTGCTGTTCGGCTTCGGCCAGCTTGCCCAGTTCCTTGTACGCGTTGGCAAGTTTATAGTGCGTCTGGCCATGGCCCGGGCGCAGTTCGAGTGCACAGCGCAACGCCTCCTCCGCGCCGGCGAAATCGCCCGCATCCAGCAGTTGTACGCCGGCTGTGAAATGCAGCGCCGCGTCGCCGCAGTCCTTCACACGCTCGAACCCGCGATGTTGCGAGTGCGCTTGCACGGCCATTCGGTAATGTCGGGCATTCACTCACCTGGTTTTGTGTTACTTTTGTGTTGAACCTTCGATCGATCATCCCTGATTTCCAATGAGCCCGCAAGCCAACGCCAAACTGTTTGCGCCCTGCCCCCGCGGACTGGAGGCTACGCTCGCCGCCGAGCTCGGCAGACTTGAGGCGAGCGCCGTGCAGCCCGTCGCCGGCGGGGTCGCTTTCGAGGGTGACGCCCGCGTGGTCTACCGCGCAAATCTGGAGAGCCGCATCGCCACGCGCGTACTGCGGCGCCTGTTCACCCAGCCCTACCGCAGCGAGGAAGACATCTACCGCGCGGCCTACGCAATCGACTGGCCGCAGTGCTTCGACGTCGTGCGCAGCATCCGCGTCTATCTTACCGCCCAGCGTTGCCCGCTCAAAAGCCTCGATTTCCTCACGCTGCGCATCAAGGACGCGGTGTGCGATCGATTCCGCGCCGCCGCCGGAAGCCGGCCCGATGTCGATACGCGAGCGCCCGAGGTGCGCATCCACGCGTTTCTGGACGCGACGCAGTTTACGCTTTACCTCGACACCTCGGGCGAGCCCCTGTTCAAGCGCGGCAACCGTGCCGCCCAGGGCGAAGCGCCGCTCAAGGAAAACCTCGCCGCCGGCATACTCGCGCTGACCGGATGGCAGCCGGGGGCGGCGCTGCTCGATCCGATGTGCGGTGGCGGCACGCTTCTCATCGAAGCCGCGCAGATTGCGCTCGATATTGCGCCCGGCGGCAGACGCAATTTTGGATTTGAAAAACTGAAGGATTTCGACGCCGCCCTGTGGCAGGAACTGCGCGCTGCTGCCGATGCGCGGCGCAAGCCGGTCGTGCCCCTGCCGATCTACGGGAGCGAACTCTACGGCGATACGCTCAAGCTGGCGCAGACGAACCTGTGCGCAGCCGGCCTGGAGGCGGCGGTGCAACTGAAGCAGGCGAATGCGCTGGAAATATCCGCGCCGGCCGCCGCCGGTGTGCTGGTCACCAACCCGCCCTATGGCGAGCGCATGGGTGAACAGCAGGAGTTGGCCGAGTTCTACCCTAAATTCGGCGATGCGCTGAAGCAGAAATTCGCCGGCTGGAACTGCTACATACTCAGCGCCGACATGAATCTGCCCAAGCTGATCAAGCTGCAGGTTTCCAAACGTACCCCGCTGTTTAACGGCGCGCTGGAGTGCCGCTTGTTCGAATACAAGATCGTGGCAGGCAGCATGCGCGCCACCAAGCCGGTCAAGGCTTGACTGACAGCTCGGAACAAGCCCGGTGGAGCGCATACCCCTGCTGATACCCGATATGCCGCGGGCAGACGAGTTGACCGGGCTGCTCCGGGAAATCGACGCACACCGCTGGTATACGAATTTCGGACCGCTGGCCAGGCGCTTTGAAGCGCAACTGGCCGGCGGATTTGAGCAGCACGCCCCGGTCAGCGTGGTATCGGTGTGCAACTGCACGCTCGCACTCGAACTTCTGCTCGCCGCGTGCCGGCTGCCTGCAGGTTCGACCGTGCTGGTACCGGCACTGACCTTTGTCGCCACCGGAACTGCGATTCGGCGCGCCGGACACCGCGTTCTCCTTGCCGATGTCGACCCGCAGCGCTGGACGCTGACTCCGCAAATCGCGCGCGCGGCTGCCGAGGCACAGCGTGTCGCTTGCGTCATCCCGGTTGCGATGCTTGGTTGCCCGGTGGATGCCGAACAATGGGATGCGTTCTCGGCGGAAACCGGCATACCCGTGATCATCGACGCCGCCGGGGCCTTCGGCAATCAGGCGGCGGGGCGTCGCGTTGCGGCCGCGTTCAGCCTGCACGCGACCAAAACCATGGGCATGGGCGAAGGCGGCTTCGCAGTCAGTGGCGATGCCGACTGGATCGAGCGGGTGCGCTGCCTCAGCAACTTCGGCATCGACCCGGGCGATTTCAAAGTCCACCAGGCCGGCAGCAACGCCAAGCTGAGCGAATATCACGCGGCAGTAGGCATCGCGGCGCTGGCGCGCTGGCCCGAACGCGCCGCCTTGCGCAGCGCTTTGGCGACTGAATACCGGCAGTGCCTGGAAGCGAAATGCGATGGCATCCGGTTTCAGCAACGCCCCGTCGGGGGCGCTTATGCAGCCTTTTGCGTTTTGCTCCCGGCGTCAACGGATCCGAACCTGGTTGGCTCACGCCTTTCGGCTGTGGGTATCGAAACGCGCCGCTGGTACTATCCGCCTTTGAATGGGCATCCGGCATTCGCCGACTCCGCCGTCGCGGGGAAGCTAGCGGCCACTACGCGCATCAGCAGCAGCCTGCTGGGCCTGCCGTTTCATCTGGACCTGAACCCGGTCGGGATAGACAGAATTGCGCGGGAGCTGGCGCAGATACTTGGCGATACCTGAGCCCGGCCGCCGTAGCCTATCCGGCAGGTTTGCGCTTGAGTGTTTCGGCACCGGCCTCGAGGGAAGCAACTCAGCCGCTCGCCTTGGCCCTCTTGGTGACGGTTTTCCTGGTTTTCCGGGCGGCGGTCTTGACGCCGGTCTTGGTACGGGGTTTGGCCGCAGGCTTGATGAACTCGGCCTTGGGCTCGGCGGACTTGCCGGCTTTCGCCTTGGCCTCGGTCTTACCCGGCTTCGCCGCGCGCGGCGCGAACTCGAAGCCGACCTTGCCGTCAGCGCCACGCACCAGGAAAGCCGAGAACGGGCGGCCCTTCTTCGAGATGAAGCGGTGCAGCAGCTCGGTCTTTCCGCTGGCCAGCAACTTTTGCATTTGCTCGCGCTCTATCGGTCGCTGCAGAATAATGCGGCCGGAACGAAAATCGCAGGTTTTTTCCGGGCCCAGGCTTTTCTCGCACACATAGGCCATAGGCTGCTCGAACACGCGCGCGGAACACTTCGGGCAGGCCCCGAGCGGCTCCAGGCCGGAGAAATCCGGCACCTCGTCGGATCCGCCGTTCGACTGTCCGAAATCGAATTCCGCCTTGAATTCCGGAGACAGCCGCACCACCGCGGCGAAAGACTTGCCCATGCGGCTGCGAAAACCCTGCAACGGACCGATGCTTTTCTGGGTGATCAAGTCCTCGATTTCCTCCGGCGCGAACTCGCGGCTGGACACGACTTTCCAGATGTTGAAATCGCAGGCCTGGCACTGGAACTTGCGGTAATTCTCCTGCACCGTAGCGCCGCATTTCGGACAGGGCGCCTTTAGCGTAAGAAAGGCCGTATCGGGAATGTCGCCGTTCTTGATCGCGGCAACCATCTCGCGCGTGGACCCGACAATATGATCCATGAACACGGCACGCTCGAGCTCGCCGCGCTCCATTTGCTTCAGCTTGAACTCCCAGTCACCCGTGAGCTCGGGTGAGGTGAGCTCGGTGATGCCGAAGTGGCCGAGCGCGAACATGAGGGAAAACGCCTTCGGCGTCGGCACGAGTTCGCGCCCGTTGCGATGCACATAATCCTCGAAAATGAGGCCTTCGATCACAGCAGCGCGGGTCGCCGGCGTGCCCAGGCCTTTAGCGCTCATCGCAGCGCGCAATTCTTCGTCCTCGATCAACTTGCCCGCTCCCTCCATAGCCGAGAGCAGCGTTGCCTCGGAGAAGCGCGCCGGTGGCCGGGTTTGGCTGGCTTTCACCTCGACCCCGGTGGTCTTGACCTTCTCGCCCTCCGCAATCGCGACCATCAAGGCGTCATCTTTCTCCGTGTCGCGGCCGTAGATCGCAAGCCAGCCCGGTTTCACCATCACCCGGCCCTCGCTTCTGAACGGCTCGCCCTCGACTCGGGTGATGCGTGTGGTGACCAGAAACTCGGCCGCAGGGAAAAACACGGCGAGAAAACGCTTGACCACCATGTCGTAAAGCTTGGCTTCGGCGTCGGACAGATGGCCCGGCGCCTGCAGCGTCGGAATGATCGCGAAGTGATCTGAAATTTTGGCGTTATCGAATATGCGTTTGCCCGGCTTGACCCAGCCTTCCTTCAATACCTCGCGCGCGAACGGCGCATAGGGCGCCACGCCAGCGCTCCTGTCTTTGCCTTTGGCTTTGCCGCCCAGCATTTCCATGGTGGCTTTCACCGTCGGCAGATAATCTTCCGGCAGCGCGCGCGCGTCGGTACGCGGGTAGGTCAGCACCTTGTGCTTTTCGTAGAGAGCCTGCGCCAGCGACAAAGTCGCGCGGGCGGAGAAACCGAAGCGGCCGTTGGCTTCACGCTGAAGACTGGTCAGATCGAACAGCAGCGGAGAAATCTGCGTCGTCGGCTTCGCTTCCTCGGTGGCGATACCGGGTTTGCCATTGCATTTTTCGCGAATAGCCTCGGCACGCGCCGCTTCCCACAGCCGCTCGGGTTTGGCTTCGGCGTCTTCTTCCTTTGCCGCTTTGGCGAATTTCTCGTCGAACCAGCGTCCGCTGTACTCGCCCGCGGCGGCGGCGAAACGCGCGTGCACTTCCCAGTAGTCGCGCGATTGGAATTTGCGGATGCGGTCTTCGCGTTCGACCAGGATCGCCAGAGTCGGCGTCTGCACCCGGCCGACAGTTGTCTTGTAGAAGCCGCCTTCTTTGGAATTGAACGCGGTCATCGCGCGCGTCCCGTTGATGCCGACCAGCCAGTCGGACTCGGAACGGCACACGGCGGCATCGGCCAGCGGCAGCATGGACTTGTCGCTGCGCAGGCCCTCGAAACCTTCGCGGATTGCGCCCTGGGTCATCGATTGCAGCCACAAACGCTGAATCGGTTTCTTGTTGCCGGCGTGCTGCATGATGTAGCGGAAGATCAGCTCGCCCTCGCGCCCGGCGTCACAGGCGTTGATCACGCCCGTGACATCCTTGCGCTTGAGCAATTTCAGCAGCAGCTTGAGCCGGTCCTCGGTACGCTCGATCGGCCTGACATCGAAGTGCGGCGGAATCACCGGCAGGTTCGCGAACGACCATTTGCCGCGTTTGACCTCGACGCCGTCCGGGGCAACGAGTTCGAGCAAATGCCCGATCGCCGACGACAGCACATATTCGTCGTGCTCGAAATAATCGCCATGCCGGACAAAGCCGCCCAAGGCGCGCGCAAT
>CAKKSJ010000306.1:0-3002 GCA_919902965.1 Burkholderiales bacterium | reverse complement strand
CGCGCGCAATGTCGTTCGCGACGGAAGGCTTCTCTGCAATGATGAGTTTTTTGGTCATAGTGTGTTTGGAATTGTGCGCCGGGCTTGATCAACAAACAGTTGGCACCCCGCAGCAAGCCGCAGCATGATAAGTGCAAACCAGAGCGCGAAGCAAGGCGGCGCGCAAGCGCCCTGTGACAAAGTTCAGTGAAACAGCGACTTAATTGCGTCCAACAATCTCAATGCATGAGCAATTGCGCGCGATCGGAGAGAAGTTCTTCAAGAATGAGCGAATCAATCGAATGCTGCTGGCTCCACAGAACCATCAGCACGATCACCTTCAGCTTCTCGATGCTGACCTTATCTTCCGACAAGGCCATGGCGCGCTCGATAATGATCTCGCGCAGCAGCGGCGTGAGCACTTTCGCACCCTCGAGAAAAGCCAGGAAGCCGCGCCCCTCGACGCCCAGCTTGGTCGACTCCACTTCGGCATAGCCGCGGAACGCGGTGCTTTGCGCAAGCGAGTCGGGGAGCGCGCTGGTCTCGGTGGCGGAAAGCCCCTGCAGCCAGGCGAGCGCGTCGCTGATGTCGTCGTGCTCGAAGCCGGCGGCGCTGAGCTTGCGCGCCAGTACATCTTGGTCGGGATACAGCTCGGTCTGGTAGTAGTTCTCGAACAGGTAGACAAGTATGTCGAACATTCTTCTGGGCGGCCTCTTAAGAGGTTCTCTGATATTGCCCACCGGGCAGGCTCGCGACCTTGCCGTCGAGCTCGAGTTGCAACAGCATGGCCGATACCACGTCCGCCGTCAAGCCGCTTCTCGCGCACAAGGTGTCAATGTCACAGGGGTCGTAACCCAGATGCGAAAGCAGTCCGGCGAGGACGGGCGCGGGCGCTGCGGATGGCGCGGCAATCGTCCCGATGCCCAGTTCCTGCAGCAGGTCCTGCGCGCTTTCCACCAGTTTTGCGCCCTGCTTGATGAGCGCATGACTGCCTTTGGAGTGCGGTGAATGGATCGATCCCGGAATGGCAAACACATCGCGACCCTGCTCAGCCGCAAGGCGCGCAGTGATCAGCGATCCCGAGGCGAGCGCCGCTTCCACCACCAGACAACCGCGCGCCAGCCCCGAGATGACGCGGTTGCGCCGCGGGAAATTGCTGCCATGCGGTGGCGTGCCCAGCGGAAATTCGCTGACAATGAGGCCCTCGCGCGCGATGCGTTCCCCCAGCGCGCGGTTGCGCTGAGGATAGAGAATGTCGGCGCCGGTGCCGAGCACCGCGATGGTGGAACCCGCTGCGTCCAGTCCGCCGCGATGCGCCGCTGCGTCGATGCCCAGTGCCAGGCCGCTGACGATCGTCAGTCCGGCGGCGCTGAAGGCGCGCGCAAACTGTTCCGCATTGCTTAGCCCTTGCGGCGTCGCGTTGCGGCTGCCGACCACGGCAAGTGCGGGGCGCGCGAGCAACTCGCGCCGGCCGCGCAAATAAAGCAGCGCGGGCGGATCGGGCGTTTCGAGCAGCGCACGCGGATAGTCCTCGTCGGCGAGCGTAAGCAGCGCATGGCCGTTGGCCGCCACCCACGCGAGGGCCGCATCAACTGCGGCTGTATCGAGGTCGGATACGATGCGCGCCGCGAGCTCTGCGGAAACGACGCCCGCGAGCGCGCCGCGTCCGCGAGCAAGAATCTGCTGCGGCAAGCCGAATGCGCCGAGTAATTTCCTCAGGCTTTGGCCGCCCAGCCCCGGCACCAGGCTGAGCTTGATCCACGCAGCGAGATCGGTGTCACGCTGCATGCTGTATCGGATACGCGCTCAAGGCGGAAAACGCAGCGCGCATGCCCTGATGCGGCTCGACGCCTTTCAGGGAGTGGTCACCACGTCGTTAATCTGCACCGGCCGGGTGGCCGACATCACCAGCGCGTAGGAAACCCGGTCAAAGGTGCGGAACACGAACACCAGGCCGTAGCGCTCGTCCGGCAGTTTGATGGATTCAACTTTGTCGGCGCGGAACCATTTGGTGCTGGGCGTTTTTTCCACCGTGGTGCGGCCCAGGCGCAGCAAGGCGAGCACATGTCCCGGTTCCAGGCCATCTTTGCCGCCTTTGTTGAGCGTAACCACGTTTTGCGGACCGGTCTCGCCCAGTGCGCCTTGGGTTGCGATGATCTGGCCCTGGACCTGCGTGCCCGGGGCGTGCGGGGCGTAGCTGTTCAGCACCAGCGGGCCGGCAGCAACCAGGCGGTCCCCTTTGCCGATTTCCTGCCGCGCGACGAAGATTTTCACGGTCGCCGGATCACCGGTCTTGCTCACCTTGCTGTCGCCGAGAAACACGGCTTCGTAACCGAGGGTCTTTTTGCTCTCGGGATCGATGAGCGGTTTGCCCGGACGATAGATCTGCCAAACGCTGTCAAGCGCAGCATCCTTGATGCCGCTGACATAGGCGACGTCGCCCGAGCCCAGGAATACGCGGTCCGCCTGTGCCGCGATAATGCGCGGCGCCTTGTCCAGGCCATCCGGTTCTATCACCAGCGGTCGCGACAGGAAGGGTTCGATGACCCTGGGTGGAATACTTGGAATGGCTTGCCTGCTGGTGTCCTCGCTGCGTGCGCGCGGATACAGTTTTACCGTCTCACCCATCCTGAGTTCCGGCTTCTGGCCGGACCGGTCCAGCACGATGACGTCACCGGGGTAGATCAAATGGGGATTCTTGATTTCATCCCGGTTCAGTTTCCACATCTCCGGCCAGCGCCACGGATCCTTGAGAAACTTAGCCGCGACGCTCCATAATGTGTCGCCCGGGACTACGATGTAGCGATCGGGCGCATTGTCCTGCAAGCCGGTTTCAGCTCGCTGTTGGGCCATAAGGGGCGTCGCCGCGAACGCGGCGGCGAGCACTGCGATTATGATAGACTTGCGCATAGGAGCCTCGAACCTATCTAAATAGAGGGCTGAATCATATAAAGTCTAACACGCTTTTTATAGACTTCATTAAATTTAGCACCTAATCCGTTCAATTAGCAAGTTTTTATGTC
>CAKKSJ010000305.1 GCA_919902965.1 Burkholderiales bacterium | reverse complement strand
CGAGCCGGAGCTGACCTCGGCGCTGATGGGCATCACGCGCGACAGCGTGATCACGCTCGCTGCGGAGCTGGGTTACGCGGTCACGCCGCGGCGCATCACCCGCGACGATTTGTACATCGCCGACGAAGCCTTTTTCACCGGCACCGCGGCCGAGGTCACGCCCATACGCGAAGTCGACGGCCGCAAGATCGGCGCAGGCCGCCGCGGCCCGATCACGCGCAAACTGCAAAATGCGTTCTTCGAGGTGGTCAACGGCCGCGACGCGCGCCACAGCAACTGGCTTGCGCCGGTTGCCAAGGCCAAGACGGCTGCAGCAAAGTCGACAACAGGCAAGCGCGTAACTGTCACGGCCAAACCTGCAAGAAAGGGGAAACGCTAATGTCCGCCGCCACACAGCAACGCAGCGTCGAGATTACGGAGCGCGATTTGCCCCTGCACTGCCCGATGCCCTCGACCCCGGTGTGGAACATGCACCCGCGCGTGTTCCTCGACGTGGCAAAATCAGGCGATCTGCTCTGCCCCTACTGCGGTACGCATTACGTCTACAAAGGCGCCCCGCCGAAAGGGCACTAGAGTGCGTCAGGAATAGGTCGCGCGCAGAGAGGACAGACTCTTTCTGCGCGCTCCTTGCTCCCCGCGTCTCACCCAATGCCGCGCATTCTTATAGTCGCCCCGTCCTGGATCGGCGACATGCTGCTGGCGCAGCCTTTGCTGCGGCGTCTGCACGACAGGCCCGGCGGCGTCAGCATAGACGCCCTCGCCCCGCCCTGGTGCGGCCCGCTGCTTGCGCGCATGCCGGAAATCGGCGAAGTGATCAATTCGCCATTCGCGCACGGCGAGTTGAAGCTGCGCGCTCGCTGGCAGCTGGGGCGCGAACTGGCCAAGCGGCAGTACGATCAGGCGATCGTCCTCCCCAACAGTTTCAAGTCCGCGCTGATACCCTTTTTCGCCGACATTCCGCTGCGCGCAGGTTACGCCGGCGAATTCCGCTACGGCCTGTTGAACCTGGTGCACAAGCTCGACCCTGAGAAGCTGCCCTTGATGGCCGAGCGCTATGCCCAACTGGCGGAAAAACCGGGCGCGAAATTGCCGCGTCCGCTGCCCCCGGTGCGGCTGCAGTCCGATCCGGTCAATACCGCACGCACCACGGCGCGCCTCGCCCTTGACCGTTCGCGGCCGATTGCCGTGTTCTGCCCCGGGGCGGAATACGGTCCGGCCAAACGCTGGCCGGCGCAGCATTTCGCGGCGCTTGCGCGCGCGTTGAGCGCGCGCAATTACGCCGTCTGGCTGATCGGTTCGGCTAAGGACGCGGAACTGGCCGAGTACATACGGGCGCAGTCCGGCGGCGTGTGCGAGAACCTGTGCGGCAAGACCGAGCTCGCCGCCGCAATCGACCTCATGGCCTGCGCCAGCCTGGTGGTGAGCAACGACTCGTGACTGATGCACGTCGCCGCCGCGCTGGGCAAACCGCTTATTGCGCTGTACGGGTCTTCCAGCCCTGCGCACACCCCGCCGCTCTGCGCTGCAGCGCGCATCGTCAAGATCGACATCGAGTGCAGCCCCTGTTTTGCGCGTGACTGCCCGCTGGGGCATTTCAAGTGCATGAACGAGCTTCTGCCCGCTCGGGTGCTTGCCGAGATCGACGCGCTCAGCGAACCGGCCGGCGCCGGTAATTGATCGGGAACGTGGCAGGCGTGCCTGCGCGACCGATGGCGAGCTGACGGCGGCAAAAAGTGAAGCCGGCCGATAAGCCGGGTTCTGTTACGGGGATTGCTCCCTATGACGGTCATTCCTCTAGGCCCTGGGTTACCCCAGGGCTCCAGCCACCTACCCGCGGACTTGAGCGAGCCACTCACAGCACGCCAGACTGCGCGTGCAGCGTCCGCCTATTTGGTGTTGCTCCGGGTGGAGGTTACCGCGTTTCACCCGCCGCGATCCTCTGCGGCGACTCGTCTCTGTGGCCCTATTCCTCGTCTTCGCCCAAGGCAAGCCTTCGACTAGTACGTACGGCCGTTAGCCGTCACCCTGCTCTGCGGAGCCCGGACTTTCCTCTCCGTACCCTGCGGCACGCAGCGACCGTCTGGCCAGCTTCACCTTTTGATTTTAGCACTTGAAGCCGCCTGACCCTGCCATTCCAGACCGGGACGCGCGCTTGCGCCAGGCCAGCGCCTACTTCTTTTTGCCTTTGCGCGGTGTAGCCTCGCGCCCGCCCCGGCGTGGCGGTGCGTCCTGTTGCTCCTCGGGCAGCCTGCGCCCGGGACGGAAGTGCTGCGTATCATCGTAATAGCGCTCGTCCGCGTTGTCCGCGTCCCAGCCCGGAATGCCCAGCACCGGCAGCGGCGCATAGGCTTCGGTCGCGGCAAGCGCCTGCGGCTCGCCGAAATATTTTGCCAGCCGCGCATCCAGTGTGGCGAGCTGCTGCTGCAGCGGCCGCTCGAGCTCGCGCGCGGGCACATCGAAAATAACCGTCTTGGCGGTGATGCCCTTGTAGGGCTGCAGCGCCTTTTCATAGATCGAATGCCCGAACACATAAAAACGCATGGTCGCGACGACCTCTTCCCGGCGCTGCCAGAAAAGCGTCTTCCACTTAAATTCGCGCAACAGCGTGCCGAGTTCGGGTTCGCCGCAGGTCACGATCACGCCGCCTTCGTCGAACAGCGTCAACACGTCCCGGGGCGTGCCGCGCTTTCCCGCGCCCAGGTGCACCAGCATCTCTTTGTAGTGATGGCGGTTGAGCGCGGCCTTGCTCCTCGGAAAGCTGATCCACACCAGGGCATTGAACAGGTCGTGCCAGTTGTTGCTCCGGGTCAGCACTTTGCCGCGTGTATAGACACGGGTTTCGTAAGGCTCTTCGCTCTTGCCTTCCTGCGGCACGAACTCCACCGGCACGCCGCCCCCGCTGACGACTTCGCGTTCGTCGCACATCCGGTTGAGCTGGGCGAGCGTGGGAAAATAGTCCTCCGGCAGCTGCTCGATCAGCGGCGCCAGCGTGGCGAATGCCGGCGTAGCGAGCAGTTCCCAACGGTTCCAGGCGGGAGGAGCAGAGGTGGCCATGGTGCGGTCGATGCGTTTATTGCAAGCGCCAGGCGAGCGTCTCGCCGGCGCGCAGCGGCACCAGCCCGTCCTCGTCCAGCGCAAACGAGGCAGGCACCTGCCAGGCCTCGCGCCTCAGGGTGATTGTTCCGGTATTGCGCGGCAGGCGGTAAAAATCGGCACCGTGGAAACTGGCGAAGGCCTCGAGTTTGTCCAAGGCCCCCGCCGCCTCAAAAGCCTCTGCGTAGAGCTCGATCGCCGCGTGTGCGCTGTAAATGCCCGCATGTCCGCAGGGTGCCTCCTTGCTGCCGCGCGCGTGCGGCGCGCTGTCGGTACCCAGGAAGAATTTTGGATTGCCGCCGGTTGCCGCCTGCAGCAGCGCCAGGCGGTGCGCCTCGCGCTTGAGCAAGGGCAGGCAGTAGTGGTGCGGCCGGATGCCGCCGGCAAAGATCGCATTGCGGTTCAGCAGCAGGTGGTGCGCGGTGATGGTAGCAGCGACGTTGGCCGGGGCCGCAGTCACGTACTGGACCGCCTCGCGCGTGGTGACGTGTTCGAGCACCAGCCGCAAGCCGGCAAAGCGCTGCGCAATCTGCGGCAGCAGCGTGTCGATGAACACCTGTTCGCGATCGAACACGTCCACCTCCGCGTCGGTGACCTCGCCGTGCAGCAGCAAGGGCAGACCGGCCTTCTCCATGGCCTCGAACGCGCGAAAGCAATGCTCCAGGCGCGTCACGCCGGAATCGGAGTTGGTGGTGGCGCCGGCCGGGTAATACTTCAGCGCATGCACAACTCCGCTCGCCTTCGCCAGCGCGATCTCCTCGGGCGTGGTGTTGTCGGTGAGATACAGCGTCATCAGCGGCTCGAAGCGCGAACCGGCCGGCAGTGCGGCCTCGATGCGTTCGCGATAGGTTCGCGCGAGCGCCAGCGTGGTCACCGGGGGCCGCAGATTGGGCATGACGATGGCGCGCGCGAACTGGCGCGCGCTATGCGGCAGCACGGCGGCGAGCGCGCTGCCGTCGCGCAAGTGCAGGTGCCAGTCATCCGGACGGGTGAGCGTGTAAGCCTGTGGAAAAAGAGTTTGCATGGCAGGCGCGATTATACCCGCCACCGGTCCGGCTTCCGAATTTCAGCTGCGGCGTGCACCGATGCACGCGGGCTGCGACAATCCGGGCGGTCAAATGCTTTCCCGCTCTGCCATCCGCTATAATCGACGCCTTTCCGGATCGAGCCCTGGTCGATGAATTCCGCCGCCCGCGCGCAGGATTCAAATTGGATGCTGCTGTTTGCATGCTGGATGATCGCCAGCGTGTCGACGCTCGGCAGCCTGTTTTTCAGTGAAATCATGGGATTCCAGCCCTGCGTCCTGTGCTGGTACCAGCGCATTGCCATGTATCCGCTGGTACTGATACTGCCGGTCGGGATGTTTCCAATCGACCTGAATGTCGTTCGCTACGCCCTTCCCCTGTCACTGCTCGGTACGCTGCTCGCCCTGTTCCATCTGCTGCTTGTCGCCGGATATATACCCGAGAGCATCAAGCCCTGCGTGCAGGGCGTGCCCTGCAGCGAAGTGCAGATCGAGTGGTTCGGGTTCGTGACGATTCCCTTGCTTTCCGGCTTGTCGTTTTTGCTGATCAGCGCGCTGTTGATTTTGATCCACAGGAGGACCGCAAAGTGAAACAGAAACATTTGGTCATATTTTCCGCGTTCTTCCTGCTGATCGCATTTGTCGCCGGCGCAATGCTCTACAGCAGTCAGAAATCAGACCAGGCGCTGGAGGCCTACCGGCGCGACAAATCGACATTCATACGCGAGAACGTCCCCACCTTCGGCAACCCCGCGGCGAAAGTCGACATAGTCGAATTTCTCGACCCCGCCTGCGGAACCTGCAAGGAGTTTCATCCCCTGGTCAAGAAACTGATGGCGGCCCATCCCGACAAAATCCGCCTGTACGTGCGCTACGCCGCGTTTCACCAAGGCTCCGACCAGGTGATAAAGATCCTCGAGGCCGCGCACAGGCAGGGAAAGTTCCAGGAAACGCTGGAAGCCCTGTTTGCGGCGCAGGATGGCTGGGTGCGCCAACACCGGGCGCAAGCTGAACTGGTATGGAATTTTATCGGCGGCGTAGGCCTGGACATCATAAAGCTCAGGCAGGACATGAGCCTGCCGGAGATGGATAAGATCGTCGCGCAAGGCCTTGCGGACGCCAAGACACTCAAGGTCAAGGCGACGCCGGAGTTCTTCGTCAACGGCAGACCGCTGCCGAGTTTCGGCTTCGATCAACTGAAAAGCCTGGTGAACGAGGCGGTCGCCGCCGCGTACTGACAGGCGCCGACAGGTGCTCGGGGCGCCGACTAGCCGGCGCAGAAGCTGAAGCTGTTTCCCGCTTGCTTGGACTTGTACATGGCAGAATCGGCGGCCCTGAATAAAGCCTCCATGTCCGCGCCATCCTTCGGAAATATCGCGATGCCAGCACTCGCGCCGATGTCGATGTTGCCATGCTCCGCGTCGCCGGCCGGAAAACTCGCGCACAGCGCGTCGATGATTTTACCGGCAACGGTTGCTGCGTCCTGCGGACCCGCGATCTTGGGCAGGATGACTGCGAATTCGTCGCCCCCGATGCGCGCGACCGTATCGGATTCGCGCACCTGCGCCTGAATCCGGCCGGCGGCTGCTTTCAGGACCGCATCACCGGCATCGTGCCCCCGGGTGTCGTTCACCGATTTGAACCGATCCAGATCGAGGTAGAGCAGCGCGAATTCATAACGATTGCGCTGCGCCAGATTGATTGCCTGACCCAAGCGGTCGAAGAACAGCATCCGGTTCGGCAATCCGGTGAGATTGTCGAAATTCGCCAGATAGCGGATACGCTCCTCGAACTGCTTGCGCTCGGTGATGTCCCTGACGATGCAGATCGTATGCCATTTGCGGTTTATGCTTACTCCGGAAATGGAGTGCTCGGTAACAATCTCCGTGCCGTCCTTGCGCAGCCCCGCAAGTTCCAGCGTCTTGCCGACCACGTTTCCGGGCACCGCGCCGCCGGCAAGGTCCAGGCGGGTTTCGAAATCCACGCGGTACGGCTCCGGGACGATCAGTTCGTGCAGCTTTCTTCCCCGTGCTTCCTGCTCGGCGTAGCCGAAAATCCGCTGTGCCGCTTCGTTCCAGAAGGCGATTCTGCCGCCGTTGTCCATCATGATAATGGCGTCCTGGGCGGCAGCGCCGATCACGCGCAGTCGCTCTTCCGCAAGCCTGTGCCTTTCGAACACATCCCTCATCAGGTGCATGGCGCCGACGATCAGCAGCGCGAAGCCCAGCCCCATCCAGTCGTTGACGATCGCGTAGGTGGCGGTATCCACGCCGCCGTGCTCCATGAAATAGCTCAGCATGCTGCGGAAACCCTGCAGCAGCAGCGCGCCGGTCAGGAGTATCCAGCCCAGTATCCAGCCAGACAGGCGCACGCCCGCAAACGCCAGCGCGATACCCGTCAGGAGGAGGGCAAGCGACAGGAACTTGATCGACAGCAGGAATTCCACCACAGCAGGCGGCCCCCAAAATGAGGATGGGACTTATCGATCGAGAGGCGGTATTCCGCTGGTTTGGCCGCCAGATCCGCGGCGATACGGCCAGTCTACACGCTATCGCACGGCGGCTGTGCAGGTCCGCACTGCATGTCAACAGCCTCTAACAGGCTGTTGAAATTTGCTTCCCGGCGCGGAAATGGTGCGTCCTGAAAAATCGCCTCAGAGGGAAGCGAATTTCGGCTGCCTCTGAATTGGGGGATATACGCCCCGAAGGAAGTCCCCTTGGGGGAAAAGGGGGCGTGCCCCCTTTTTTCAACACCCTGCTAGTCCTCCCGCAGCGCGAGCGCGCGCGCATACAGCTCATTCTTGCGCGCGCCG
>CAKKSJ010000304.1 GCA_919902965.1 Burkholderiales bacterium | reverse complement strand
GCCAGAATCGCGACCGAGATACAGGGCTCAAGTACATTTTTTTTGTACCTTATCCGCGACCTGGACTATTTTCTATTGCGATTTCAAAGCACTAAGAAATATCCCGGCGAGTATTACGTTTATGCACCCTGCAAGCCGGCGATCGCGCGGGTAGTGGACAAGGCGGGACGCCGCGCCGCGCGCAGCGCCAGGGCTCAGGGTGCAGGGTTTGCGACCAGCGGTTCGCGCCGGATTCGGGAGGATGGCCTGCCGGTCGGGCGGATTCTTCGTTTCGGCTCAGGCGGTGGTCATGCCGCTGTGCCGCAGTAGCGCATCCACTCTGGGTTCGCGCCCGCGAAAGGCCTTGAAGGACTCGAGCGCCGGCCGGCTGCCGCCCACCGCAAGAACCTCGTCGCGGAAGCGCCCGCCGCTGCTGCTGTCCAGCACGCCGTTTTCCTCGAACAGGCTGTAGGCGTCAGCTGAAAGCACTTCGGCCCACTTGTAGCTGTAATAGCCGGCGCTGTAGCCGCCAGCGAATATGTGCGAGAAGTTGTTCTGAAAGCGGTTGTACGCAGGCGGAATCGCCACCGCAACCCGATTGCGGATTTCATCGAGCAACTGCTGCGGGGTCTTGCCACCGGCGGGGTCGAAGTCGTAATGCAGATGCATGTCGAACAGCGAGAATTCGAGCTGCCGCACTGTCTGCATGCCGCTTTGAAAGTTCTTGGCCGCGAGCATTTTGTCGTAGAGCGCGCGCGGCAGGGGTTCGCCGCTGTCTGCGTGCGCTGTCATATGCTTCAGCACCTCCCATTCCCAGCAGAAGTTCTCCATGAACTGGCTGGGTAATTCGACCGCGTCCCACTCCACGCCGTGGAGGCCCGACACGCCGAGGTAATCGACGCGCGTGAGCATATGGTGCAGGCCATGGCCAAATTCATGAAACAGCGTCAGCACCTCGTCGTGCGTAAACAGCGCGGACTTGCCGCCGACCGGGGCCGGAAAATTGCAGGTGAGATAGGCCACCGGAGCTTGCACGCGAACGCCCAGTCTGCGGCGGCTGATGGCCTCGTCCATCCACGCGCCGCCGCGCTTGGTGTCGCGTGCATAGGGATCGAGATAGAACTGGCCTACCAGGTTTCCCTCGGCATCGCTGATGCGGAAAAAACGCACTGCAGGGTCCCAGGTTTCGGCCTGATCGGGCTGGATGTGCAGGCCGAAAATCGTTTCCACCAGACGGAACATGCCCTGCATCACTTTGGATTCGGGAAAATACTGCTTCACCTCCTGGTCGGAAAACGCGTAGCGCGCCGCGCGCAATTTTTCCGAAGCGTAAGCGAGATCCCAGGCTTCGAGCTGCGCCAAGCCCAGTTCCGCCGCCGCGAATTCGCCCAGCTCTGCATAGTCCTTTCTTGCGAAAGGCAGCGCCTTGGCGGCGAGCTCATCGAGGAACTCGAGTACTTGCTGGGGCGTCTGCGCCATTTTCGGAACCAGCGATACCTCGGCGTGATTGGCGTAGCCGAGCAACTGCGCGGCGTCGTGGTGCAGCCGGAGAATTTGCCTTATCAGCGGTGTATTGTCGAATTCCGGTTTGCCGAATTCGCTCCCCCGCGTAACGTATGCCCGGTACAGTTGCTCGCGCAGTTCGCGCTTATCCGCGTATTGCATGAAAGGCACGTAGGAGGGCGCCTGCAAGCTAAATTTCCAGCCGGATTTTCCGTCCTTGTCTGCGGCGGCGCGCGCCGCATCGATCACGTCTTCGGGGATGCCGGCAAGCTCGCTCCGGTCCTCGACGCAGAGCGAAAAAGCGTTGGTTGCGTCGAGCACGTTTTCGGAGAATTTCGTGGCCAGCCGCGCAAGTTCCTCCGAAATAGCCGCAAAGCGCTGTTTCTTGTCCTGCGACAGCTCTGCGCCGGAGAGGCGGAAATCGCGGATTTCGTTTTCCACGATCTGGCGTTGCGCCTGCGCCAGCGTGACGAACTCAGGCGATGCTCTTAGCGACTTGTACTTATCGAACAACTGCAGGTTCTGGCCGAGTTCGGTGTAGTACTGCACGATCCTGGGCTGGTTCGCGTTGTAGGCCGCGCGCAATTCAGGCGAATCGAGTACGCCGTGCAAATGACCGACCACGCCCCAGGCGCGAGCCAGCCTCTCGTTCGCATCCTCCAGCGGTGACACGAAGGCAGCCCAGGTGGCCGGCGTTTCCGGCCGGGTAAGCATATCGATGCACGCGCGGTTTTCCGCCAGCAGCCGGTCTATGGCCGGCGCAATGTGTCCGGCATTGATCGCCGCAAAACGCGGCAAGCCGGTGAAATCCAGGAGTGGATTGATGTCAGTCATGCTTGTCTTCTTTTCGATGTTCGATAGCCTGGCGCAGCGCGCGAGCGCCGCATGCGCAGACCGGGAGCGGACAATGCTAGCATGACTGCGTCCGTGCTCCTCACGCATCCTGCCTGCACGGCGGCCCGCTACCTGGTCCCTGTATAATATCCAAGCGGAAATCCGCGATTTGAATCGAAAGCGGCTTGCGCGCGAAACGTCCGCGCGATGTCATCGCAGCATTAGACCGCCGGTAGAAAACCGCCGCTGCCGCGAAGAAGGAGTTGCCATGTCAGCCGTGCCCGATTTTCCCGCCGCCAACGATCCAGATTCACTGGAAACGCAGGAATGGCTGGATGCGCTCGAAGCAGTGCTGGAGCGCGAGGGCGCTGAACGCGCCCACTACCTGCTGGAAAAACTGATCGACAAGGCGCGCCGCTCGGGCGCCTACCTGCCGTACAAGGCGCAGACCGCCTATCTGAATACCATTCCGCCGCATATGGAGGAGCGCTCCCCGGGCGATGCCGCGCTGGAGGATCGTATTCGCGCCTACTGCCGCTGGAACGCGATGATCATGGTGGCCAAAGCGAACAAGGTCGAAGGCGATCTCGGTGGCCACATCGCCAGCTTCGCGTCGGTGGGCACGCTGTTCGGCATCGGCCAGAATCATTTCTGGCATGCGCCCAGCGCCGATCACGGCGGCGATCTGGTCTACTTCCAGGGACATTCCGCGCCGGGAATCTATGCGCGCGCCCTGCTCGAAGGACGCTTGACTCCGGAACAACTGGTCAATTTCCGTCGCGACGTCGACGGCACCGGTGTCACCTCCTATCCTCATCCCTGGCTCATGCCGGATTTCTGGCAGTTTCCCACGGTATCGATGGGCCTGGGCCCGATCCAGGCGATCTACCAGGCGCGCTACCTCAAGTACCTGCACGCACGCGGTCTGGCCAATGCCGAGAACCGCAAGGTCTGGGCATTCCTGGGCGATGGTGAGACCGACGAGCCCGAATCGCTGGGCGCCATTTCCATGGCGGCGCGCGAAAAACTCGACAACCTGATCTTCGTCATCAATTGCAACCTGCAGCGCCTGGACGGCCCGGTGCGAGGCAACGGCAAAATCATCCAGGAACTGGAAGGCGATTTCCGCGGCTCGGGCTGGAATGTGATCAAGCTGATCTGGGGTTCGTACTGGGATCCGCTGCTGGCACACGACAAAGAGGGCATCCTGCTGCGCGTCATGGAAGAGGCTGTTGATGGCGAGTACCAGAACTTCAAGGCCAATGACGGTGCCTTCGTGCGCAAATATTTCTTCGGCAAGCATCCCAAGCTGCTGGAAATGGTGTCGAAAATGAGCGATGCCGATATCTGGCGCCTGAACCGCGGCGGACACGATCCGCACAAGATTTATGCCGCCTACGCGGCGGCGGCGAAACACAAAGGCCAGCCGACGGTGATTCTCGCCAAGACGGTGAAGGGTTTCGGCATGGGCAAGATCGGCGAAGGCAAGATGGCCACCCATCAGCAGAAGAAAATGGACATCGACTCGATACGCCAGTTCCGCGACCGCTTCAACATCCCCATTGCGGACGACAAGCTGGCGGGATTGCCCTTCTATGTTCCTCCGGCCGATTCGCCGGAAATGAAATATCTGCATGAGCGCCGCCAGGCGCTGGGCGGCTATCTGCCCAGCCGGCGGCGCCGCGCAGACACCGTCCCCGAGGTGCCGCCGCTAGCGGCGCTGGACGCGGTGCTGAAACCCACGGACCGCGAGATCTCCACCACCATGGCCTTCGTGCGCATACTCAATGCGCTGTTGCGCGACAAGAACCTGGGCAGGCACATCGTCCCCATCGTGCCCGATGAAGCGCGCACCTTCGGCATGGAAGGCATGTTCCGCCAGCTCGGCATCTATTCCTCCGAGGGTCAGAAATACGTACCCGTCGACCGCGACCAGGTGACCTATTACCGCGAGGACAAGGCCGGGCAGATTCTCGAGGAGGGCATCAATGAAGCGGGCGCTTTCTGCTCCTGGATCGCGGCGGCCACCTCTTACAGCACGACCAACGTGGTCAGCGTGCCGTTTTATATTTTCTATTCGATGTTCGGACTGCAGCGTATCGGCGATCTGGCCTGGGCCGCGGGAGATCAGCGCGCACGCGGCTTCCTGCTCGGTGGCACCGCCGGGCGCACCACCCTGAACGGCGAAGGCCTGCAGCATGAGGACGGACATTCGCACATTCTTTCCTCGGTGATCCCCAACTGCATTTCCTACGATCCGACTTTCAGCTATGAGCTCGCTCTGATCGTTCACGACGGCCTCACCCGCATGGTCACCAGGCAGGAAGATGTGTATTACTACATCACGGTAATGAACGAAAACTACACGCATCCGGGGCTGCCGGAAGGTGCGGAAGAAGGCGTACTCAAGGGAATGTACCTGTTCAAGCCCGGCGCCAAACTCAAGGCCAAAGCGGGCGCGGAAAAGCCGCTCAGGGTACAGTTGCTCGGTTCGGGCACCATCCTGCGCGAAGTCATCGCCGCGGGCGAACTGCTGGAGAAAGACTGGGGCGTGAGCGCCGATGTCTGGAGCTGCCCTAGCTTTACCGAATTGCGCCGCGACGGGCTTGCCTGCGAGCGCTGGAATCTGCTGCATCCCACGGAGGCGCCGCGCGCGTCCTGGGTCGAGAAGAAGCTCAAGGACACAGCCGGCCCGGTCGTGGCGTCGAGCGACTACATGAAAACCTTTGCCGAACAGATCCGCCCGTTCATTCCCGCGGGCCGCAGTTATCGGGTGCTCGGCACCGACGGTTTCGGCCGTTCCGACACACGCGAGAAATTGCGCGACTTCTTCGAAGTCGACCGCCACTGGGTTGCGCTGGCCGCGCTCAAAGCACTCGCGGACGAGGGGGAAATCAAGGCCTCGGTGGTCGCTGCGGCGATCAAGAAATACGGCATCGACCCGGACAAGCCGAATCCGGTAAGCGTGTAACTAGCCGTTGCGAAGTGAATTCTGCAACGGTTTGATTTTGGGTAACAGGCCCTAAAAGGAACAACCATGTCCAGCATCACGGAAATCAAGGTTCCCGACATCGGCGATTTCAAGGAAGTCGATGTCATCGAGATCCTGGTCAAGCCGGGCGATACGGTGGTCACGGATGCGTCGCTGATTACGGTCGAATCGGACAAGGCGACCATGGAAATTCCCTCGCCCGCGGCAGGCGTGGTAAAGGAGATCAAAGTCGAGCTTGGGGACAAGGTGGCCGAAGGCAGCATGATCCTGCTGCTGGAGGCGAGTGCAGGCGACGCTCCTGCGCCGCAGGCGTCCAAGTCCGCAGAGCCGCCGGCGCCACCGGCGCCGATGCCTGCGACGGTGAGCGCGCCCGCACCCCTGCCGATACACAGGCCGGCGCCGGTGCAGATGGAACCTCCGGCCGAGGTGTGCGCGTTCCAGCCGCATGCCAGTCCCTCGGTGCGCAAGTTCGCGCGCGAGCTCGGCGCGGACCTGGCGAAAGTGCGCGGATCGGGCCCCAAGGGCCGAGTCACCCAGGAAGACGTGCAGGCTTTCGTCAAGCGCGTGCTGACCCAGGCACCGGCAGCCGCACTGGCCGCGGCTGCACCGGCGGGCGCTGCTCCCTTTGATCTGCCGGAATGGCCGCAGGTGGATTTCGCCAAGTTCGGCCCGGTCGAATTGAAACCGCTGTCGCGCATCAAGAAACTCTCCGGCGCCAATCTGCACCGCAACTGGATTTCCATTCCACATGTGACCCAGTTCGATGAGGCCGACATCACCGAACTCGAGGCCTTCCGCAAGGACAGCGGTGCGGCGAGCGAGAAACAGGGTTTCAAGCTCACCATGCTCGCTTTCCTGATCAAGGCCTGCGTGACCGCTTTGCGACAGTATCCGGAGTTCAATGCTTCGCTCGAGCGCGGCGGCGAGAACCTGGTGCTGAAGAAATATTTTCACATCGGCGTTGCAGTGGACACCCCCGACGGCCTGGTGGTACCGGTGATACGCGACGCCGATCGAAAGGGCGTATATGAGCTCGCGCGCGAACTGGCGGAAATGTCCAGACTCGCGCGCGATAAGAAACTGAAACCGGGGGACATGCAGGGCGGAACATTCAGTATTTCCAGTCTCGGCGGAATCGGCGGCACCGCTTTTACCCCGATTATCAATGCGCCCGAAGTCGCCATACTCGGCGTGTCGCGATCAGCAATGCGCCCGGTATGGGTAGGCGGGAAAGGCGAGTCCGGCCAGTTCCTGCCGCGGCTGATGCTGCCGCTGTCGCTGTCCTACGATCACCGCGTCATCGACGGCGC
>CAKKSJ010000303.1 GCA_919902965.1 Burkholderiales bacterium | reverse complement strand
GGGCTTTCCCCCGACGCGGGCCAAGGGGCGCCCTCGCCGCGCACGGCGGCGAAGCGCCCCGGCCTCGGCGCGTCCCCGGTCCGCGGCGCCGAGGAGGACACCCAGGCGCTCGATCGCCGTGAAGACCGCGCCCATATCCTGCGGGGCCACGGCGAAGCACGGGATCCCCATCTCCTCGAGGGCCCGTACCTTGTCCCGGGGATTCCCGTCCGTCGTGCACAGGACAAGATCCGGCGACAGCGCGACGATCCGCTCGACGTCGGGATCGCTCACGCCGCCGATCTTCGGCAGGCCGGTGGCGGCGGCCGGAACGTTGCAAAACCGGGTAACGCCGACGAGGGAACCGTCGCGGCCGAGGAGGAAGACGATCTCGGTGAGGCTGGGGGCCAGGGAGACGACGCGGCGGGGAGGGGCGGCGAGCCGGACGGTGACGCCCCGGTCGTCCTTCAACGCGAGGGGGAACCGGTCCGCCGCGAACGCGGGACATTCGATCCCGAACGCAAGGAGGGCGACGACAGGGAGGAACCCCGCGAGAAAACGGCGTGCGACGGCGATCCGGACGCGGCCCAAAATAGATCATCCCCCGGCCCGATGCCCTGCGGAAAAAACGGATGGGGGGGGGTAAAACCGCGCGTCCAGACGGCGAATGCGCCCCGGCCCTTCTCCCGCGAAAGGCGTCTCGGGATCTCTCCCCGCCGGGAAGGTCTCCTGGCTTCCGGTTACCCGGCGGCCCCCAAGGGCCGCCCCCCTACTCTCCGCGCCTTCCCGCCCGCGCTCTCGTCACCCGGGCAGTGGCTCCGTTGCGGATTTCGTCACCGGTTACAGTTGCGGGGCAGCGATGGACTCGCACCATCTTCCCTTGCCCCGACGGGAACGTTCCGATCTGCGCGACCATTCTGCCGCCCGGCGCCCCGCGCGTCAAGGAGGAATCGCAGGAGGAATCGCAGGTTTCTCAAGTCCCCTAACAGGTGATCAGGCGCTGTCTGTTGCAGGACATTTTTGGCATACGTCGGCGTTCGTCAATAGCTCCAGGTCTCATGGCCCAGCGGAGCGCGATTCATTTCCGCCCTGTGATGCCGCCACTGCGGCATGAATCCGTCCATCAGCGCCGTGAAGCGGTCGTTGTGGTGCCGCTCCAATAGATGCACCATCTCATGCGCGATGATCGATTCAAGGCACTGAACCGGCTTCTTTGCGAGTTCCAGGTTCAGCCAGATGCGGCGAACCTTGATGTTGCAGGCGCCCCACTTGGTTTTCATCCGTTTCACGCCCCACTCGGCCACTTTCACGCCGACGATGGCTTCCCACTTCTGGATCAGTGGTGGAATCAGCTCCTTGAGCTGTTGGCGATACCACGCCAGAAGTACCCTCTCCCGCTGAGCGGTGTCGCTTCCTTCCCGGACGAACAGGTCGATAGTGCGATTATTGCGGATGGCGACGTGGGCAGGTCCGTACTGGACGACCACATTCAGGCGATAACGCCGACCCAGGAAGTAATGGCTTTCTCCTGAGATAAATTCACGAGCCGACTGCCGATTCTGCCCCGCAAACTTTGCGCGTTGCCGCTTGATCCATGCCAGCCGTGTAACCACGGCCATTCTCACGGCCTCGTCGTTCACCCGCAAGGGAGCCGCCACGCGCACCCGACCATTGGGCGGATACACGCCAAGGTGCAGGTTCTTGATGTCCTTTCGGACGACCTGGACCGCCAGCCCACCTACCCTGATCTCGACGCCCTCAGTATTCATCCTGGTTTCTCACCAACACAAGGATTCTCTGCACCCGATCTTCGAGAGGCTCCGGCGGGTTCGTGCCATAGACAGACGTCGGGTCCCGCGCAACGCCGGCTTCAGTGAGGTCGGCGTTGCCTCCGACTTGCGCCCCTGCCGACTCCAACGCGACCCGAATCGCGTTTTTCACCATCTTGATCTTGAATGGATTGCTGCGCCAGTCGTACTGACGGCTGCCGCGTACTGCCGAATCAACCGCCAGCGCCAGCCCTTCGTCCTTGTCGAGGTTGTCGTACAGCGCACGCCTTCCGGGGGTATTCATCGCTATTGGATACCCACCACCCACTTCCGGGTTCGCTACCTTCTTCGTCAGCTCGACGATCCTGCGGAGATACTCCTGGTAGTCCAGCGCCTCCTTGCGGCGTTGTTCGATCAGGGCGTCCAGCAGTTTCGACATCCTCTCGTAGTACTTGGGATTGATCGGATGCTCGTCGATGATCAACTTGCGGACGTTATTCTCGATCGCCTCGGCCGCGGCCTCCCTGTTCTTCCTGATGCCATCCGGCAGGGCGTCGACCGCAGCCGCACCTCGCTCGACGATGAGCTGCACGAGCGAAACGTCATCGAAGGCGGAGACTTTTTTGCTCTCTTCCGCATGGATGTAGGTGTCGATCAGGTGCCGCATAGCTGGTTCGTACATCTTGAGGTCGATATAGTCGCCGCTGGCGAGTTTCACTTCGTTGCGGACTTTCTCGAAGTGATCCACCTCGGCTTTCATCTTGGCGATACCAAAGGTGGTGTAGCCTGCCTCCGTCGACTCGCCGGCAAGGTTGGCATACGCTCGCACGAAGGCCGCCACGTGTTTGTAGAGCGCAAGGCGTTTCGGCTCGTTGGCCTTGAGCTGTTCGGCATCGCCTGAGTTCTTGGCGCAGAAATAGCGCATGTATGCCGCCGAATCCTTCGGCAAATCGACCGGCTCACAGAGGGCCTTCACGGACTCCCGGGTCTCTTCCAGTCGTTCCCGCGCCTTTCCCAGCCGGTCTTTCAGCAGCCCTGCCACATCTTCCTTCTCGTAGCCGTCCAACGCCCCGGAGGTGTAATCGTGAACTGCCCCCTCCAGGCTCTTGAAGAGATCCTTGTAGTCGATGATGTAGCCATATTCCTTGTCGTCGCCATCCAGACGGTTCACACGGCAGATGGCTTGGAAGAGGCCGTGATCACGCATCTCCTTGTCGATGTACAGATACGTTGCGGGGGGGCATCGAAGCCGGTCAGGAGCATATCCACGACGACCAGGAGCTTCATCTGCCCCGGCTCGGCGACGAACTTCTTCTTGGCTTGCTTCTCGAATAATTCCGCCTTGTTCACCGCAGTCTCGGCCGGTTCGTTGAACCAGTCGGCCAACATCTGCTTGTAGATGTCGTATTGCTGGAGTCGCTCGGTAATCCCCTCACCGCTCTCCTCGCCCTTGAGGTCAGTGGGTGACGGTCTGTAGGAGGTGACAATCGCGCACTTGCCCTTAAGGTCGGTCTTGTTGAATAACTCGTGGAACTTGCACGCCTGATAGATGCTGCCGGAGACGAGCATGGCGTTGCCCCGCCCGCTCTTCAAGCGATCGCGTGTTTCCATGTCCATGAGGATGTCGGCGACAATCTGCTCCAACCGTGACTGGCTGGAGAGCACATTCTGCATCGTGCCCCACCGCTGCTTGAGTTGCGCCTTGGGCAGATCCGTC
>CAKKSJ010000302.1 GCA_919902965.1 Burkholderiales bacterium | reverse complement strand
GGTTCAGCGCCAGTCCGGGCGCAAAATAAGGAATTTCCTCGCACAAGCGCTGCGCGTCCAGCGCCGAGGCGCAAAGCACGATTAAAGGCTTCGCGTCCTGCGCCAGGCGTGCAAGCGCCAGGGCGTCGCCGGAGCCATGCAGCTGGGTGTAGCGGCGCTGTTGCAGCGCCTGGGGCGGGGCGGTAATCATGGGGGAAAAAGAGTCCACTAGCGCGGCCCGATGGGGTGGGGGTGCGGCCCAGGGTGGCGGGATTCGGCTGACATCATAATTTGACTAAGCTGTATTATAACGGCTTCAGCAGCCATTTAATTCGAAAAAACAATGACGTCCGAGCGGTTTTTCGGTCTGATTCCGGCAGCGGGCGCGGGCGCGCGCATGGGTCAGGAGCTAGCCAAGCAATACCTGATGCTGGCCGGCCAGCCGATGCTCTACCACAGCGTGAACGCGCTGCTCGCGAGCGGCCGGATCGATACCGTATTCGTGGTGCTGGCGCCTGCGGACAGTGCTTTCAAGCACCACGACTGGAGCCGCTTCGGCGAGCGCATTGCACCGCTGTATTGTGGCGGCGCGACACGGCGCGACAGCGTGTTGAACGGCCTGATTGCGGCCTCGTCGACCGTGCAGCCGGACGACTGGATGCTGGTGCACGACGCGGCGCGGCCCTGTCTTGGCCAGCGCGAATTGCTGCGCTTGCTGGATGATCTCGCCGCGGATGAAATCGGTGGAATACTCGGGGTAGCGGTCGCCGACACGCTCAAGCGGGTCGATCCCGGCGGAAGGATAGACGCGACGCAGGCGCGCGAGCGGCTTTGGCAGGCGCAGACGCCGCAGATGTTCCGTCATGGACTGCTGTTGCAAGCGCTGAGCAGGAGCGGCACAGTGACTGACGAAGCCGGCGCCGTGGAGGCCATGGGGCTGAAACCGAAGCTGGTGCAGGGTTCCAGCGCGAATCTGAAAGTGACTTATGCCGAAGACCTGCAGCTGGCGCAAGCCATCCTCACAAACCGGGGGACGCTAGCATGAGAATAGGACAGGGATTCGATGTTCACGCCCTGGTGGCCGGACGCAAGCTGATTATCGGCGGCGTGGAAATCCCCTGCGATAAGGGCCTGGACGGACATTCGGACGCAGACGTATTGCTGCATGCGTTGTGCGACGCACTGCTCGGTGCAGCGGCCATGGGCGACATCGGCAGGCATTTTCCCGACACCGATGCGCGCTACAAGGACGCGGACAGCCGCAAGCTGTTGCGTGCAGTCAGCGCCCTGGTGCAGGAAGCCGGCTACCGCATTGTCAATCTGGACGCCACCATTATTGCGCAGGCGCCAAAAATGGCGCCGCATATTCCCGCAATGGTGAATAACATCGCGGCCGATCTCGGTCTATCGCGCGGCCAGGTCAACATCAAGGCCACGACCACCGAAGGCCTGGGATATACCGGCAGGGGCGAGGGCATCGCAGCCATGGCGATAGTGATGCTGAACTGGGCGGTCTGAGCCATGTTCGAATTGCCTTTTGCGCGCATGCCTTGTGCCGCTGTATGCGCCAAAAAGCCTTTATACTAATGTCCGGTTTCGAACCAAGCCGCCTGGTTCGCTTCGCTGGTTTCTGAGGAATCAAACGCTTTGAGAAAACGATCCAGTTTTACCCAAGAAGAATTGCTCGCGTGCGGGCGCGGAGAGATGTTCGGCGAGGGCAATGCACAGCTGCCCCTGCCGCCGATGCTGTTGTTCGACCGCATCGTCCATATCGGCGACAAAGGCGGGACCTACGGCAAGGGGGGGATTGTCGCCGAACTCGACCTGCGCTCGGATCTGTGGTTTTTCGCCTGTCACTTTCATGAAGATCCGGTAATGCCAGGCAGTCTGGGCCTGGATGCGATGTGGCAATTGATCGGTTTCTATCTGGGCTGGATGGGAGGCAAAGGCCGCGGACGCGCGCTCGGCTGCGGCGAGGTCAAGTTCAGAGGCCAGGTGTTGCCGAGCGCAAAAAAGATTACCTACCGCATCAGCATGAAGCGCGTAATCTTGCGCAAGCTGGTGATGGGTATCGCCGACGCCGTAATGGAGGTCGACGGTCGCGATATCTATGCGGGCAAGGATCTGCAGGTGGGACTGTTTATCTCCACCGATGCATTCGGAGGCTAGTATTATGCGTCGCGTCGTCGTCACCGGTATGGGTATCGTCTCCAGCATCGGCACCAACAAAGACGAGGTGCTGGCGTCGCTGCGCGAAGGCCGCAGCGGTATCGAGTTTTCCGAAGCGTACCAGAAGCTCGGCTTTCGTTCGCAGGTTCACGGCCCGGTGCGCGTGAAAACGGAAGAATTGATAGACCGCAAGCTGCTGCGCTTCATGGGCGATGCGGCGGCCTATACCTATATTGCGATGCGCCAGGCCATCGCCGACGCGGGCCTGCCGGAGAGCATGGTCTCGCACGAACGCACTGGGCTGATTGTCGGTTCGGGCGGCGGCTCGCCGCAGAACCAGGTCGAAGCCGCCGACTTGATGCGCGCGAAGGGCGTGAAGCGCGTTGGCCCATACATGGTGCCGCGCTGCATGTCGAGCACCACATCGGCCTGCCTCGCCACGCCGTTCCGCATCAAGGGCATGAACTACTCGATCAGCTCGGCCTGTTCCACCAGCGCGCACTGCATCGGCAACGCCTGCGAGCAGATCAAGTGGGATAAGCAGGACATCGTTTTCGCCGGCGGCGGGGAAGAAGTGCATCCCTACCTGTCCATGCTGTTCGACGCGATGGGCGCGCTGTCATCCAAGTACAACGACACGCCGACCAAAGCCTCGCGCGCCTATGACGCCAATCGCGACGGTTTCGTCGTCTCCGGCGGCGGCGGCGTGGTGGTGCTGGAAGAACTCGAACACGCGCGCGCGCGCGGCGCGAACATCTACGCCGAGCTGGTCGGTTACGGCGCAACTTCGGACGGTTACGATATGGTGCAGCCCTCCGGCGAGGGCGCAGTGCGCTGCATGCGCATGGCGCTCGCGGGCGTGGATACGCCGGTGGACTATCTGAACACGCACGGCACCAGCACGCCGGTGGGCGACCCGAAGGAACTGGAAGCGGTGCGCGAAGTCTTCGGCGACAAAATGCCGCTGATCAGCTCGACCAAGTCGCTCACCGGGCACGCGCAGGGCGCGGCAGGCGTGACCGAAGTGATCTATACGCTGCTGATGCTGAAGCACGACTTCGCCTGTGCCTCGGCCAACATCGAGACGCTGGACCCTGCGGCCGAGGGCATGCCGATCCTGCGCGAACGCGTCGACCAGGCAGGCCTCAAGACCGTGATGTCCAATAGCTTCGGTTTCGGCGGCACCAACGCCTGCCTGGTATTCCGCCGCCTGAAGGTCTGAACTTTGGAGCCGGCCGCTGCAAGCGAGCGGCTGTTCTTTGCGCTCTGGCCCGATAGCGCGCTGCAGGGCAGGCTCGCAGCCTGGACAAAGCTGGCCGCCGGCAATGCGCGCCCAATGCGGCGCGAAAACATACACCTGACGCTGGCGTTCCTCGGCACTACCGATGCGGCTCTGATTGCGGTACTCGGCGAGTGCGCGCATGCCGTGCGCTTTGCGCCATTTGCGCTCCGGCTCGATCGCGTCGGCTATTGGAAGCACAAGCGCCTCATCTGGTGCGGGCCGGAGGACGAAGCGCAGGCGCTGACCGCGCTGGTCGCGGCGCTGCGTGCCGCGCTCGATAATGCGGGGATACGCTACGACTCCAAGCCTTTCGTCTCGCATGTGACGCTGGTGCGCAAGGCCAGCGGGCTGGCGGCCGCGCCGTCCTGGGTGCCGCTCGCGTGGGACGTGCGCGATTTCGCGCTGGTGCGTTCGGTGCCGAGCGAAGCTGGCGTGAGATACGAGGTAATGCAGCGTTTTCCGGCGCTGGCGGCCTTTTGATTCAGCGACGACAGCGCCAGTTCAAGGCGTTTCGCTTCTGGCGTGAAGTTTCCGCGACGCAGCGTAGGTTCGTGTCGCGCGCAGTCCCGCTCCGGGCCACGCGTTGCAGCGCAATTCACCGGAGAAATACGCAGAATACGGCGGAATCACCTGCCATTCACACCGGTCACGTTCGGCCGGAATCTCCGGTCACCTTCGACCGGAATCGTCGGTCATCTTGAGCGGAATACGCACGTGAGATGCATATCCACCCACAATACGCGTGCAACATGAAGCCTGCTCCGACATCGCTTTGGGTTGTTGATGTTTGCAAGGCGGTGGCATCACAAGTGATTGTCTGGCATCACTTCATTGCCTACGGCCCGCTGGCGAGGACGCTTCGTCCCCATGCCGTGAGTTTGTTCGACTGGCTGTACTACGATGGACGCATGGCGGTACAGGCATTTCTGGTGGTGGGAGGATTTCTGGCAGCCCGCTCGCTTGCCCCGCGACCGGAACAGTTGGCTTTCGATCCTGCAGCCTCGTCGATTGTAAGCTTGGCCTGGTCCAGGTATCTCCGCCTGCTACGCCCTTATCTGCCTGCTCTCCTGCTGGCCATCGTCGTTGCGGCATGCGCACGATTCCTGATGTCGGATCCCGATACGCCCGCCGCAGCTTCACTCAAACAGGTGCTGTTTCACGTATTGCTGATTCACGACATTGCAGGCGTCGATGCCTTGTCCGCTGGCGTCTGGTATGTTGCCATTGATTTCCAGTTGTACTGCCTGCTGCTTTTCCTGCTCTGGCTATCGCAACACTTGGCCATTGCCCTCAGGCTGGAAACGCAAACCCTCCGCCTATTTCTCCTGGTCGGGCTGGCGGCCTTATCTCTGCTCTGGTTCAACCGTGTCGATTCTCTGGAAATGTGGGCCATTTTCTTTGTTGGTGCCTATGGCTTGGGCGTGCTTGTGCAATGGTCTACAGAGGAAAGATCGAAATATCCATGGCTTGCGATCCTGCTGCTGATTTATGTGCTAGCGCTGGTGCTTGAGTGGCGGGCGCGTCTCGTTGTTTCCCTGATGACGGCGGCCCTCCTTGGACTGGGACTGCACACGAGCTATCACCCCGGCCATCACTTCAGCAGGGCTGTCGGCTGGCTGAGCCGCATTTCCTATTCGGTATTCCTGATCCATTACCCGATCGCATTGCTCGTTGGAACGCTAGTTGCCTGGCTTTGGCCCGAGAGTATTTCCTTTGCTGTAATTGGGTATCTGACGGCATGGTTGGTGACCTTGGGCCTGTCGCATGTGCTCTACCACCATGTCGAACGGAGGCGATAAATGCAACCCATTCATTCAAAGCGATTGAATTGATCGATCTTCTGATCGCGAAAAGCTGACCACGGACGGCAGGTGTTCGCCGCTACCTGCCGTGGAAGCCAAGAAGCTAAGTATGACAGTAGCGGGTCGGGGACGGTCAGCCACCCTTGAAAACCGGATGACCGCAATCAGTCTCAAGCCGAACTTGACCGGGATGCCGAGCACTTTCTTGTTTGAGCGGCAGGTCCAGGCTTGATTGCCGCCGTTCAGTTTTTGGAAGCCGCTGGCCGGAGAAGTGGTCCCGCCCGTGACTCAAGAGAGCTGAGTGGCAGCAACCAGACCCAAATGTTGCCGCTCGCTGTTAGGTTTTGCGAGTAGTCAAACTTCCGGGGAAATCACCGGGTCCGTTGTTTTGGCGCGCCGCTTGTTCTTACAGAGGGCAGCGGCAGCCGGGGTTCCCCGGGCGCGCATGCCGAGGTAGGTCTTGCGTTTGCCTACCGGGAATTTCTCTATGGCGTAGCGCAGCATGGTCCGCGGCATGGTCGCCGCATATTTCCTCAGGAATCGCTCCTCGGTCGCCGGCGATTTATTGCCCACCTCCCGCAGCATCCAGCCGACCGCCTTGTGGATCAGGTCGTGCGTATCGTGCAGCAGAATTTCGGCAATGTTCAGCGTATCGCGGTACTCACCTTGCTTGATGAACGCAGCGGTCGAGATAATCGCGATGCGTCTATCCCAAAGATTCTTCGAGTCGGCCAGTTTGTAGAGCACCGCGCTGTCTGCGCCCAGCAGGTGATGACCGAGGATCTGTGCTGCGGACGAATCAACCAGATCCCAGTTGTTGATGCAAGGTCTGCGCGAGAGAAAGAACTTCGCCAGCGCTTTTTTCGAGTTCGGGTCCGCGGCCCGGTACTGGCCGACGAGTATGAACACGCCCGTAAGCCGGTGCTCATGCGTCTTGCTCTGCAATAGCTTGTCGATTTCCTGCAAAGGCAGGTCCGCGAAATGCTTCGAGACCTTTCTTTGGTCTGGCACGCTGACACCGATAAAGACGTCACCCTGAGCATATTGTCCCGGTCCGGTTTTGAAGAACCACGCCGAGGCACGTGCCCGCGTCGCGGAGCCGTGTTTTTGCAGGCACTTGGATACCGCGTGCGCTGTCGATTTCTTCGCGGCAGGCATATCGCCGAGTTCAACTGCCGGGCGGCGCGGCGCTTTCCTGCAGCGGCAGGCTGACGCGCGCGATCAGGCCGCCGCCCGCGCGCGCGAGCAATTCCAGGCTGCCGCCGTGCTGGCGCGCAATGCGGTCGACGATTGCCAGGCCCAGCCCCGAACCACCCTTGCCGCTGCGCGCCGCTTCCAGGCGCGTGAATGGCTGCTTCAGCCGTTCCGCATCCTCCGGGGGAATGCCAGGTCCGCGGTCAGACACCTCCAGGACCAGCTTTCCGCCTTCGCTACGTGTTGCGATGGAGACCTCATTGCCGCCGTAAGCAAACGCATTGTCCACCAGGTTCGAAATCAGGCGCTTGATGCCCAGGCGGCGCAGCGGCCACTCGGGCACAGGCGCGAGTGCGGCCTGCAAAGAATGCCCCAGGCGCTGCTCGCGTTCCAGCACTTCGCGCGCCAGCGCCGCAAGATCCGCAGGCTCGGCCGGTTCGTCGCTTTCGGCGCGCGCGAAGTCAAGAAACTGGCCGATGATGGAATCCATTTCCGCGATATCGGCGATCATCCCGGCTTTGTCCTCGCTCGCGCTCATTTCCGTAGACAGGCGCAAGCGCGACAGCGGCGTGCGCAGGTCATGCGACACGCCTGCGAGGATCAGGGCGCGATCTGCATCGAGGCGAGCGAGATCCTGCGACATGCGATTGAACGAGCGCGCCAGGGTCTGGATTTCAGCCGGTCCCGATTCGGGCAGGGGCGCGGGCGTCCTGCCCTGGCCGATGTCGCCCGCGGCGGCGGCGAGCGCTTTGAGCGGGCGGTTGATGCGCGATACGATCAGCCAGGCGCCGACCAGGGACAGGAACAGCGCAAGTGCGGTCCAGCCCAGCCATTGCCAGGGAAACGGCCGCTCCATGCGCTCGCGCGGCAGCATCACCCAGTACTCGTCTTCGTCGATGGGAAAACTGATGAAAAAACCGCGCAGCTCGCCCACGCCGGAGGCGAAGCGCGTGTCCTCGCCGAGCTTGCGCCGGACTTCCGCATGCAACAGGCGCACAAAGCGCGCGTCGGGCGAAGCTGTCAGTTTTTCGCCCGGATCGGCCGCATAGACGCGTATGCCTTCGCGCTCCGAGAGTTCCGCCAGCAGCTCGCGCCGCTTGTCTGCCTTCGCCGTTACCAGCGCTGCGCGGGTGAGGTTGACTACGCTCACCACCGTCTGCGCCAGCTGCCGCGCGCGCGGTTCGCGCTCGTAGCTGCGCAGAATCTGGAACCAGGCTACGGCTGAAATCACCATCAGCAGGCTGATCAGCAGAAAGGAGCGCCACAGCAGCGTGCGCGGCGCGAAACTCATTGGCCTGCCTTGCCGTCCGGAACGAACACGTAGCCAAATCCCCAAACAGTCTGGATGTGCACGGGATGCGCCGGGTCGGGCTCGACCAGCTTGCGCAGCCGCGAGATCTGCACATCGATGGCGCGATCGAACACTTCGTATTCGCGCCCGCGCGCGCGCTCCATCAATTTGTCGCGCGACAGCGGCACGCGCGGATGGGCGAGCAGCACTTTGAGCAGGCCGAATTCACCCGTGGTGAGCGAAATGGTCTTGCCCGCGCGCGTCAAGGCGCGGGTGGCGAGATCGATGCTGACCTGGCCGAAACTCACCTGGCCTTCCTCGAGCGCGGGCGCGCCGGGCGGCGGTGGTGCGCTGCGCCGCCGCAGCACGGCATGGATGCGCGCCACCAGCTCGCGCGGGTTGAACGGCTTGGGCAGATAATCGTCGGCGCCCATTTCCAGGCCGACGATGCGATCGACGTCGTCGCCCTTGGCGGTAAGCATGATGATAGGGATCGCTTCCCTGGCGCCGCGCAGGCGCCTGCACACCGACAGACCGTCTTCGCCCGGCATCATCAGATCGAGCACGATCAGGTCAAAGCTTTCGCGTCCGAGTAACTTGTCCATGGCGGCGGCATCCTGGGCGACATGAACGCCGAAGCCCTGTTCGGACAGGTAGCGCGTCAGCAGATCGCGCAAGCGCAGATCGTCATCGACCACGAGTATTCTGGTTTTTGCGCCCGTCATGTGCGTATCCTAATCAATATCGCCGGCCGGCGCGTGTCGATAGGTAAAAAACCGTTTCAATCCCGCCTGCACTTACAAATTATTACAAATTCCAGGCGGGGACTTATACTTTGCAGGCGTCACAGCGCTAGTATGCGTGCATCACTTCGTTTCGAGGTAGGCGGCATGAAATTCTCGACATTCGTCTGTTGTGGGCTGATCGCGGCCGGTGGCGCGGCTCCTGTGCTGGCAAGCCCGTTCGGGGAAGGCGCGGGGTTTTCGCTGCTAGTCCAGGCGCAACGCCCCGGGCCCGGCCGCGAACGCGAGGCAGAGAAACCCAGGCCGCGACGCGACATGCGCGGCAGCGGCGATGCCGAACGCGGCCGCATGAATCCGGACGAACGGCGCCAGCTGCGGCGCGATATTCAGGATGCGGGCAAGGACATCTATCCCCAGGCGCCGCAGCGACGCGGAGAAGGACGCCGTTCCGGGCGCAGAGGAACGCAGTAAAGGGGGTGCTAATGCGCTTGCCGCGCCGATTCGGGAGCGGGATGCGTCTTCAGGCTGGCCGCCAGTTTCATGTCTATTTTCAGAATGTGATCGCGCAGCCATTCCTTGAGAAAGTCGGCGACGGCGGGAACGTTGATTTTTCCGCCGGCGTCGAGCATCGCCTTTAGCTCGGCCAGCTGCGCCAGCAGTTTGCTGTGCGCGGCCCGGTGCGCGAGCACGGCGACGTACTGGATGCGCTCCATCTCCGCTTCCTCGCGGCCGAAATGTTCTCTGGCATAGGCAATGAGATCGTTCATTGCCTTGCTCATGCGCTGGTTGTCCTGAGCGCTTTCCATAGTTTCGATCAAGGCGTTGACCAGGCCGAGCAGTTTGTGATGGTCGCCGTCGATCAAGCTGCTGCCGGTGATAAGGTCCTCAGTCCAGGAAAATTGCCCCATAAAAAATCGCTCCTTCTACGCTTGCAGGCGCAATGCGGCTGCGCCTCTGCGCAGGCGTGCAGCTCACGGCTTTGCATGGAAAAGATTTTGCGCGCCTTGGCGGCGGGCTTGTTGACCTGAGTCAAAGAGTTCATTACAAAATGAGGGGATATCCCCTGCGGTGGGAGACCGAAGGTCGGGACCACCCGAAGAGGTGGGGACTTTCCCGTCGAGCGGGATCGAGACCTTCGGGGCGCATCCCCTCATGCTCCCCTAAGTCAGAGGCCATTTCGGTAATTCTGAAATGGCCTTAAAGTATTTGAATCAAGCCGCGCCGTGCCGCGGCTGCGGGGGCGATTGTGGGGCTTATCTTCCCCAGCGCAGCGCCAGGGGATCCGCCGCGCGCGCCAGTTCCAGCAGTCCTTTGCGTGTCGCCGGGTGCAGGGCTTCGAGCGGGTGGCGCAGCGCGTCGCTCTTGATCACGCCGCCTTCCATCATCACCGTCTTGGTCGCGCGCAGGCCGCACTGGCGGTTCTCGAAGTTGATCAGCGGCAGGATGCGCGCGTAGGCTGCCATTGCCTCTTCGCGCCGGCCATTGCGGTGCAGATCCAGCACCGGCCTGATCAGGTCGGGAAGCAGGGCGCTGGGCATGGTGCCTGTTGCGCCCGCGTCCAGATCGGCCATCAGTGTGATCGATTCCTCGCCGTCGAACGGGCCCAGCACCGCCTCGCCCCCCGTCTCGACCAGGGCGCGCAGCTTCGCCGCCGCATTCGGCACTTCGATCTTGAAATAGCCGACCTGCGGCACTTCCCGTGCGAGCCGTGCCATGAAAGGCACGGAAAGATTGACGCCCGAGAGTGGCGCGTCCTGCACCATGATGGGCAGCGGCGCGGCTTCGGCAACCCTGGCGTAGTGCTCGAACATGCCTTTCTCGTCGGCGCGCAGCGACGCGCCGTGGTAGGGCGGCATGAGCATGAGCATGGCCGCCCCGGCCCGGTGCGCCTTGTGCGCCCGCGCTGCTGCAATGCGCGTGCTGTAGTGGCTGCAGGTTACGATCACCGGCACCCTGCCGGCAACCTGCTCCAGGCTCAAGGTGAGCAAGGCGTCGCGCTCGTCGTCGGTCAACAGGAACTGTTCCGAGTAGTTGGCGAGTACGCAAATGCCGTCGACTTTCTGGTCGATCATGCACTCGAGCACCCGGCGCATGCCGTCCAAATCGAGTTCGCCCGAATCCCGGAATGGTGTGGGGGCGATGGGGAAGACGCCGGCATAGGCAGCAGTCATGGCGCATGGCTCCTCAGGATTTTCAAGTGCGCAAGGAAATCAGCGGACACAGGGTATCGCAATTCCCTCGTGGCCGAACAATTCGTCCTCGGACATGGTGCTGCGCACGGTGCCGGCAGTCGCATCGAACAGAACATATATGCGCTGCATGTTCACGTTATAGGTGCAAGCGCGCCAATCCCAAACCAATTCATCACGCGCTTTGAAATAGGCCGTGCGGAGGGAATCCGGTGGACCGAGGACGCGCAGCACCTGTTCCTTGGTCATGCCTGCCTGAATCCGGGCAAACACGGTCTCGTCCAGCACATTTTCGATGCTGCGCAG
>CAKKSJ010000301.1 GCA_919902965.1 Burkholderiales bacterium | reverse complement strand
ACCCCTTTACCGAAGCCATCGCCAAACCTGGTTGCACGCTGTCGGACGCGATCGAAAACATCGACATCGGCGGCCCCACCATGCTGCGCGCGGCGGCCAAGAACCATGCGGGGGTCACGGTGCTGGTCGATCCGGCCGATTACACGCCGCTGCTGGATGAACTGCGCGCCCACGGCGGCATGGTCAGCGCGGCCACGCGCTTTGCGCTGGCGAAAAAAGTGTTTACCCATACTGCCGGCTATGACGGTGCGATCAGCAATTATCTGACCGGCCTCGATGCCGAAAACAAGAGCCTGGACTACCCGGAGCGGCTGACACTGCAATTCGCCAGGGTGCAGGACATGCGCTATGGCGAGAACCCGCACCAGAGCGCGGCATTCTATCGTGACCTGCAGCCGGCGCCGGGCAGCCTCGCGAGCTATACCCAACTGCAGGGCAAGGAACTTTCCTTCAACAACATTGGCGATGCCGATGCCGCGTGGGAATGCGCGAAAACCTTCGTCGAACCTGCCTGCGTCATCGTCAAACACGCCAATCCCTGCGGCGTCGCCATAGGCGACACAACGCTCGAGGCCTACCAGCGCGCATTCCTGACCGACCCCACCTCGGCGTTCGGCGGCATTATCGCGTTCAACCGGCCGGTCGACGCGCCCACTGCCGAAGCCGTGGCCAAACAGTTTGTCGAAGTCGTGATCGCCCCGGCCTACGATAAGGATGCGCTCAAGGCGCTCGCGTCCAAGGCCAATGTGCGCGTGCTCGTCGTGCCCCTGGCCGCAGGCGCCAACCGCTACGATTTCAAGCGCGTCGGCGGCGGCCTGCTTGCGCAGACCCCGGATACCAAGAACGTGCATACCGCCGAACTGCGCGTGGTCACCAAAAAGCAGGCCAGCGAAGCGGAACTGCGCGACCTGCTGTTTGCCTGGCGCGTGGCCAAGTACGTCAAATCCAACGCCATCGTGTTCTGCGGCAGCGGCCATACCCTGGGTGTGGGAGCGGGCCAGATGAGCCGCGTCGACAGCGCGCGCATCGCCGCGATCAAAGCCAAAAATGCCGGCCTGTCGCTGGCGGGCTCGGTGGTAGCCTCGGACGCTTTCTTTCCGTTCCGCGACGGGGTGGACGTGGTGGCCGAAGCCGGCGCCAAGGCCATCATTCAGCCCGGTGGCAGTATGCGCGATGAGGAAGTTGTCGCGGCGGCAGACGAACTCGGCCTGGTAATGGTATATACCGGCCATCGCCATTTCCGGCACTGAACCACAGTCATGAAGTTATTGGTGATCGGCTCCGGCGGTCGCGAGCACGCCCTTGCGTGGAAGCTCGCGCAGGATGAGCGCGTGCAGAAGATCTATGTCGCCCCGGGCAATGCCGGCACGGCGCTGGAACCAGGCCTGGAGAATGTCGCGATCACCGACATCGGGGGGCTCGCCAGGTTCGCGCAGGAGAATTCGGTTTATCTTAGCGTCGTCGGCCCAGAGGCCCCGCTCGCCGCGGGTGTGGTCGATCTGTTCCGCGCCAAGGGCCTGAAAATCTTCGGCCCGACCCGCGCCGCCGCGCAGCTGGAGAGTTCCAAGGATTTCGCCAAGCGCTTCATGCAGCGGCATGGCATACCCACGGCCGCCTATGCCAGCTTCAGCGATGCCGCACAGGCGCATGCCTATCTGGAGCAGCAGGGCGCACCGATTGTAATCAAAGCCGACGGCCTTGCCGCGGGCAAAGGCGTGATCGTGGCGATGACGGCGCGGGAGGCGCATGCGGCCGTCGATCTGATGCTGGTGGACAACAGGATGGGCGACGCCGGCGCGCGCGTGGTGATCGAGGAATACCTCGCCGGCGAGGAAGCGAGCTTCATCGTCATGAGCGACGGCGAGCATGCACTCGCGCTCGCCACCAGCCAGGATCACAAGCGCCTGCGCGACGGCGATGCCGGTCCCAACACCGGCGGCATGGGCGCGTATTCACCGGCGCCGGTGGTGACACCGCGACTGCACGCGCAGGTGATGCGCGAGATCATCCTGCCCACCATCCAGGGCATGGCGGCGGACGGCATCCCCTATAGCGGCTTTCTTTATGCGGGTCTGATGATAGATGCGAGGGGCAATGCAAAGACCGTGGAATTCAACTGCCGCATGGGCGATCCGGAAACCCAGCCCATCATGCTGCGCCTGAAATCGGACTTGTTCGAGTTGTTAGAACTTGCCTGCGCCGGCTCGCTCGCGCAGGCGCAAATCGAATGGGACCGGCGCACCGCCTTGGGCGTAGTGCTTGCAGCCGCCAATTATCCGGATGCGCCGAAAAAAGGCGCCGTCATCAGCGGACTCCTCCGGCACACGCAACGCAGCGAGGACTGCATGGTATTTCACGCCGGCACCGCGCTCGAGGGCGACAAGGTGATCGTGAATGGCGGGCGGGTGCTGTGCGTCACGGCGCTGGGCGACAGCGTCAAAATGGCGCAGCACCGGGCGTATCAGGCGGCCGAAGGCATCCGTTTCGAGGGCATGCAGCTGCGCCGCGATATCGGTCATCGCGCCATCGAATCAAAACGGCACTAAACCGGACAAACCGGAATCAAATTGTCTCGCGCTGCTTTTCAAGCGCAATCTTTCTATTTGCACGTTGCCAACAGGCTTGCAAAATACGATATCCGAAGGCCTATGGAGTCCCAACGAGAGCGCAGTTCCAGATGGTTTCGCGGAAGACTCACGAAACAGAAACCCGGCGACAACTGCGAATTGCGCGGGCGCAAAACCTTTCAGCACTCCATAACCGCCACAACCTGGCCTTCCTCCACGGCGTCGCCTTCCTTGACGCGCAACTCGACTACGGTTCCCGCATCCAAGCTGGAAACCGGAATCTCCATTTTCATCGATTCAATGAAAATCAGCGGCGTATCCGCCTCGACTTTGGTTCCCGCCTGGATTTCGACCTTCCACACATTGCCGGTTGCTTCGGCAAGAATTTCAATTCGTGCCATCCTCATTCTCCTAATGTTGTCGCATCCGCTCGCCTCGACTTGCCGTTTGGACCGCGTCGGTCCGCGGCTTGCGCGAAGATTCCAGCAACACTTCCGCCCCCAACCGGTATGCACGCCGCCGCGGTGAAAGGGCTCGCATTGCAATATATTCCGAAAAAAAGAAATGCCTGAGGACGTCCGTCCAGCCGGCCGCAAGGCCGCCAATGCCGGTATCCATCAATAGCTCGTCGGCCAGGTTCGCATCAGGTGCTCGCCGACGCCGCCCGACATGCGCATCCGGCGCACCTCGAGGATGCGGATCAGGTAGTCGCGCGTGTCGACCGGATTGATCACGGCATGCACCGAATTGGTGGACGCAGCGTCATACGGCGTCGTGTCCTTGGTCATTTCGGCGAGCAGCTCCTGGAAGCGCGCGGGATCGCTCTGTTCGGTGACGCCGTGCACGACGGTGACAGCCGAGCGCGGGTCCATGAAATTTAGCTCGGCCGAAAACCAGCACACCACTTCGTCGGCGTTGCCGGCGCCGCCCATATTCAGAACGCCCTGGCCGTAGGATTTGCGCATGATTACCGAGATCTTCGGAACGCTCACCA
>CAKKSJ010000300.1 GCA_919902965.1 Burkholderiales bacterium | reverse complement strand
GTCGACGGCTATCTGCGCATCCTCGATCCCGGCCTGATGCCGTTTCCGCGGGACGTGCTCGCGCTGCACGAAGAGCGGCTGAGACTGCGCGCCGAACGCGAGAAAGTCGCCTTCGGCCCCGAGCTTGCCGTAAGCAGCGTCTACGAACTGTCCGAGCCCGTCGCGAAATTGTTGCCCGACAAATGGGCGAAGTAGAACCTGCGCGCGCCTATCTGAAATATCGGCTTTCCGGCACGACGGCCTGAACGTCGCTTGATTCGCCCGCTTAGGCCAGTCGCGAGAGGACCGCTGGAGCATATACCCGCAGACTCACGAACCTCTCTGTCGAACGCCGCTCTTGATCATGTCGGCAACCCGCTCAGCCAGCATCATTACAGGCACATTGGTATTGCTGCTGGTGATGTACGGGAACACAGAGGCATCAACCACGCGCAGATTGCGCACGGCTCGCACCCGGCATTGCGGATCTACGACCGAGGACTCGTCATCGCCCATCCGACAGGTACCAGTCGGGTGCCAGCACGTGCCGCCGGTGGATTTTGCGAATTCGAGCAATTCATCCGGACTTGCTGCAGAAGCCGCCGGACGGATTTCACCGCCGATGATGCCGCGCATCGATGTCGTGCCGGCGAGTTTTCTTATCAGCTGCAGGCCGGCCACGATATCGCGCCGGTCGCTCTCATGCTGAAGGTAGTTCGGCATCACTCTGGGTGCCTGTGCGATGTCGTTCGACCGAATGTGTACGCTGCCGCGTGACTTCGGATAAATGCCGTAGACCCCGAGGTGAAACGCGGAAAACGGGTCGATACCTGTCGTACCCTTGGCCGGAACGCGCGATTCGGCGCTCAACAGACCCACCTGGATGCGCAGGTTGGGCAGCGAAAGCTCAGGTGCGCTGCGAACGAATGCCGTGGCTTTGAGCGATGTTCCCGAAAACAGGCCGGTCCGAAACAATAGGTATTTGAGAAGCTCCTTCGCCTGGGCAGTGCGGTGGCCAAGCATGTAGTTGACTGTTTCCTTGAGGCTCGTTTTGAAGCAGATGCGCGCCATAATGTGGTCCTGCAGGTTTTCGCCGATCTCCTTTTTGTCGAGGATCGTTTGTATTCCATGACTGTCGAGCAGGGATCTTCTCCCCAGGCCCGATAGCTCGAGCAACTGTGGCGTGCGCACGGCTCCGGCGCAAAGAATTACTTCCCGCGTTGCGTGTGCCTCGACTGCGTTGCCGTTGTGCGTGAAAGCGATACCAGTGGCTTCGAGATCGCGAAACAGGACTTTCTGTATAACCGCGCCGGTCATTAGCGTCAGATTGGCGCGCTTGCCGATCGACCTGATGTAGCCGTCGGCAGCGCTGCAGCGCTGGCCGTTGCGCGAGGACAGTTGCAGGTAGCTGGCGCCATCGGGCGCGGCATCGTTATAGTCCGCGACGGCGGGGTATCCCATTTCCCTGAATCCGGCAAGAAATGCGTCCGAAATAGGGTCCGGGTCGACCAGGGCAACTCCTATCGGACCTCCGCGGGCGCGCTTTTCCGAGGCGCTGAATCCGCAGTCTTCCAATTTGCGGAAATAAGGCAGGCACTCGGCGTAGCTCCAGCCCACACATCCGTCGGCGGCCAGTTTGTCGTACATCGACGGGTGCCCGCGCACGAACAGCATGCCGTTAACCGCTCCGGAGCCGCCGAGGCAGCGTCCGCTGACCCACTCCACCGGTTTGCCATTGTCGCTTCCCGACGGTTCGGTATGGATGCGCCATAGCCGGCTGTCGTCGACCAGCAGCTTGCCCACGCCCAGGGGGACTTTTTCCCAAAGTCCGCCGCCCGGGCCGCCCGCCTCTAGCAGCAGCACCGAATGCCTTGCGTTCTCCGATAGCCGATTGGCGAGTATGCAGCCTGCCGAGCCGGCCCCGACCACGATGTAGTCGACTACAGTCTTGTCCATGCTGTTGATCCCTGAGGGTGGTCAGCCCCGCACGCGCCGAGCCAAGGTTTCCGCCGTCTTGGCGGCGAGCTTATGACTGCTGAAAAATCCAATAAATGAAACTTTTCGTCCCAAATATGTCAAAAAAGTATTGCAAAATTCTTGCGCTTTGTCTAGCATCATCTCGCCTGTTCCATTTTCGAGGCAAGGCTAACGTGCTGCGCTAGCGCGTGCGGCACGTCCGTTCGTCAGTAGACCGTTAGGAGGAGAAATGAGACAACCGTGGTTATTGCGTTTGCTTGCGGGCGTGGCCGCACTGATGTTGGCCGCCGGCGCGTTTGCCCAGGCGCCGCAGCAGCTCAAGATGCGCATCCAGACGGCGGTGCCCTCTGCGAGCATCTATTTCGAATTGATGAAAAGATTCGGCGGCCACATCGACAAGATGTCCGCCGGCCGCCTGAAAGTGGAGATACTGCCCGACGGCGCGGTGGTGCCTGCGTTCGAAATTCTGGACGCCGTGGACAAGGGCATTGTCGAGGGCGGCTATGCCTGGACGCATTACTGGTCGGGCAAACATCCGGCCGCGGGCCTGTTCTCCAATCCGATGGCGGGCGCCGGCGTCGGCCTCGATCAGCTCTCGCATGTCGCCTGGCTGTATGAGGGCGGCGGCAACGAATTGCTGCAAAAGCTGTATACGGATGTGCTCAAGGTAAATGTGGTCGCGTTCATGGTGCATCCGATGGGACCGGATCCTCTGGGCTGGTTCAAGCAGCCGATCAAGAGCACCGCCGATTTCAAGAAGATGAAATACCGCTCGCCCCCGGGCATCACCGGCGAGATTTTCAAAGAGATGGGCGTATCCGCGGTAGCCTTGCCCGGCGGCGAAATCGTGCCCGCGGCGCAGCGCGGTGTGATCGACGCGGCAGAGTGGATTGGCCCCGCCGATGACATCAACCTCGGCTTGCAGACGGTGTGGAAGCACTATTACCTGCAGGGCCTGCACCAGTCCACCGATGTCGGCGAGGTGCTCATCAACAAGTCGTTCTGGAACAAGTTGCCCCCCGACCTGCAGGAGATGGTGCGTACTGCGGCGACGGCCTCGATGACCGAGACCTACACCTTCAACGTGTTCCGCAACGCGAAGGCCATCGTCAGGCTGAAGAATGAGTTCAAGGTCCAGATTCACGACACGCCCAAGGACTTCTTCCCCGAGTTCGTGCGCGCCACCAACGTGGTGCTCGAGCGCTATTCCGTCAAGGATCCGTTCTTCAAGCAGGTGCTCGATTCGCAGCGCAACTTCGCCAAGGACGTGGTGCCGTACTGGACCAATATCCTCGACCTTTACTCCAACCTCGGCAACGCGGCGCTGCAAAAGAAATAGTTTGCATCACGCGGCAAGGCAGCAAGAGGGCGCGGAGGTACCGCGCCCTCTTTTTGCACAGTCCACAAGGAAAGGAGTGCCGATGCACAGACCGCCTGAGGCAATGCTCAAAGCCATCAAGACGCTGGACGCGATCAGCCTGTGGTCCGGCCGGATCGTCGCCTGGCTGATCATTCCCATGGTGCTGTCGCTGGTGTACGAGGTCGTGGCGCGCTACGTCTTCGATGCGCCCACGGAGTGGGCCTACGACATGACCTTCATGCTCTACGGCAGCTTTTTCATGATCGGTTCGGCCTACACCCTGCAAAAGAAAGGCCATATCCGCACCGACTCCTACTACGGCGGCTGGTCGGCGCGGACGCAAGGCTGGGTGGACACCTTCTGCTACCTGCTGCTGTTCTTTCCGCCGCTGATCTTTTTCCTGGTGGTGGGCTGGGATTTCTTCTTCAAATCCTGGGGGCAGGGCGAGCGCGTCGTCACCAGCCCGTGGATGCCGGTGGTGTATCCATTCAAGCTGGCGATTCCCGTGGCGACGCTGCTGCTGCTGCTGCAGGGCGCGTCCGAATTCATGAGAAGCCTGTGGGCAGCGTTGAAAGGGGAGTGGCTGTGAAGCCGGAGTACGTAGGTCTGCTGTCGCTGGTGGTGCTGTTCGGCGCGATATTCATCGGCTTTCCCATCGCCTTCACTCTGATCGCGATCGCCCTGGGTATCGGCTACCTCGCACTCGGGAATCTGGCGCTGCACCTGATGACGCTGCAGTTCTTTTCGGTCATGCGCGATCCGACGCTCGCCTCGGTGCCGTTCTTCCTGTTCATGGGCTACCTACTGGAGCAGTCGGGGCTGATGGAACGCCTGTTCCGCGGCGTGCAACTGATCCTGGCGTCGTTGAACGGCTCGCTTTACCTCGCCGTGCTCATCACCGCCACTATTTTTGCGGCGGCCACCGGCATCGTCGGCTCCTCGGTGACGTTGCTGGGGGTGATGGCTGCGCCGGCGATGAAACGCAGCGGCTACGACGTGCGCATGTCGGCGGGAACCATCGCCGCCGGCGGCACGCTCGGGATTCTCATCCCGCCCTCGGTGATGCTGATTGTCATGGGTCCGGTGGTGGGCGTGCCGACGACCGATCTGTTCGCCGCCGCCATCATGCCGGGCCTGCTGCTCTCGGGTCTATATATTCTGTACACCCTGATTCGCAGCTACCTCAACCCGAAACTCGGCCCGCCGCTGCCGATGGAAGACCGCCGGCCCTTTGCCTACGTGGTGAAGGAGGTCACGCTCGGCATCCTGCCGGTGGTGATCGTGATCATGGCGACGCTCGGCGTCATCCTCGCCGGGATCGCGACGCCGACCGATGCCGGCGCGGTCGGCGCCTTCGCCGTATTCGTACTCACGCTGATCTACCGCCGGCTGACCTGGGAGAAAATGAAAATTGCGGTCATGTCCACTCTGGAAGTGTCGTGCATGATCCTGCTCCTGGTGGCGGCATCGAATTACTTCGGCGCGGTGTTCTCGCGGCTAGGCAGCGCGACGCTCATCGCCGAGGGGCTGTTGACGCTGAATTTCTCGCCCACGATCATGTTGCTGCTGATCCTGGCGATCATATTCGTGCTCGGCTGGCCGCTCGAATGGGTGCCGATCGTGCTCATCGTGGTGCCGATCCTGCTGCCCCTGGTGCAGAAGCTGGGCATAGACCTGGTCTGGTTCTGCACCCTGGTCGCGGTCTGCTTGCAGACCGCCTGGTTGTCGCCGCCAGTGGCGTTATCGGCCTATTTTCTCAAGGGTGTGGTACCCGACTGGGAACTGAAGGACATCTATGCCGGAATGGTCCAGTTCATGGTGCTGCAGATCGTCGGCCTGCTGCTGATACTCACGTTCCCGCAGATAGCCCTATGGCTTCCGAACCTGTTGCGCGGCTGAGCGAAGTCCGAGACCAAAGCGGGATGCCGCGTGGCCGCGCCGCGCCCACGCTTGCCGACTGCAGCGCCATTGGCCGCGGACGCGCCAGTTGAAAGCGAAGGCCGGCACCTCCACCTCGGCGCGCGCTTTCGCCGTGCTTGAGTGCGTGGTGAAGAGCGCCGAGCCGCTCGCTTCGCCAGAGCTTTTAGAGGCCACGGGATTTCCCAAGTCCACGGTGCACCGGTTGCTAA
>CAKKSJ010000299.1 GCA_919902965.1 Burkholderiales bacterium | reverse complement strand
CAGCCAGGTCGGCAGGCAGGACGAGGAGCGCCTCATCCACAGCCACGGCCAGCTCAGCGTCGACGAGGTCTACCGCCTGCTCTACATCGGCGGCCTGGCCAGCGTCGTCGACGTCGTCCTCTACCAGGAGTCGGAGCAGGACGTGCGCCACATCGTTCGCCTGGCGCGCCAGCACGGCGGCCTGGGACTGGGGCTGGCGCTCGCACGACGGCTGGCCGAGCTGCACGGCGGCACCATCGAAGTCGAAAGCGAACCGGGGAAAGGCAGCACCTTCACGCTGCGTTTGCCGATACTGGAGAAGTCATGAACGAAGGGAAAAAACCCGCGCGGATCCTGGTCGTCGACGACGAGGAACGCAACCGCAGGCTGCTCGCCGCGATGCTCGAGGCCGAGGGCTACTCGGCCTCGCAGGCGGCCGACGGGCTGCAGGCGATCGAGCTTGCGCGGCAGAGTCCGCCGGACCTGATTCTTCTCGACATCATGATGCCCGGCATGGACGGCTACGAAGTTGCGCGCGCGCTCAAGGCGGACGCCGCCACCAAGGCGATCCCGGTCGTGATGGTCACCGCGCTCGATGACCGCGAATCGCGCCTGCGCGGGCTGGAAGCCGGGGCGGAGGAGTTCGTTACCAAGCCCGTGGACCGCAACGAGCTGCGCGTCCGCGTGCGCAACCTTCTGCGCCTGAAGCAGTTCAGCGACCAGTTGGAGCAGTTGGTGGCGGAGAGAACTGCCAAGCTCGAAGTGGAGATCGCGGAAAGAAAGCGTATCGAAAAAGAACAGGCCCGGCTGGTGGCGATCATCGAAGCCACCCCCGATTTAATCGGGACTAGTGGCCCGGACGGCAATGTGCTTTTCCTAAACCAGGGCGGCCTCGGCATGCTCGGGTATCACGCGGGTGAGGACACGAGCGCCCTGCATATCGCGGATGCCCATCCCGAGTGGGCGGCGAAGCTGGTAGCGGAGCAGGGCATCCCCCATGCCGTCGAGCATGGGTCGTGGAGCGGGGAAAGCGCGCTTCTGCGGCGGGACGGGCGGGAAATACCCGTTTCGCAGGTCATCATCGCGCACAAGGGGGCGGGCGGGTCGGTCGAGTACCTGTCGACCATCGCGCGCGATATCACGCTGCAAAAGGAGTATGAAAAACACATCATCCGCCTGAACCGCGTGTATGCCGTTCTGAGCGGCATCAACACGACCATCGTTCGCACCCGGGACCGGCAGGAGCTGTTCGACGAGTCCTGCCGAATCGCGGTGGAGGAAGGCCAGTTCAGATTGGCCTGGATCGGCCTGCTCGACGCCAATGGCCTGGACGTGACGCCTGTGGCCAGGGCGGGCGTCGACGAAGGCTATCTCGACAACATCCACCTGACGGCGAGGGATGACGCGCCCGACCGCTGCGAGCTGGTCGCGCGGGCGTTACGGGAAAAGACGTCCGTGGTCTGCAACGACATCGCCACCGATCCGCAGATGGCGCGCTGGCGCGAGCAGGCGCTGCGGCGCGGCTACCGGTCGGTGGTCGTGTTCCCGCTGCAAGTCGGGGACAAGGTGCTGGGTGTTCTTCTACTCTACGCATCGGAGCAGGATTTTTTCGACACGGAGGAGATGAGGCTGCTCACCGAGATTGCCGGTGACATTTCGTTTGCGCTCGATCACCTCGAAAAAGAGGACCGGCTCAACTATCTCGCCTACTACGACGCTCTGACCGGGCTGCCGAATCGCAGCCTGCTGCACGAACGTTTGGCTCAGAGAGTAGCCGTGGCACGCGGCGAGCAGAAGAGCTTTGCGGTCGTCGTGCTCAATCTCGAGCGGTTCAGAAGCGTCAACGATACGCTGGGGCAGCATGCCGGGGACGAGCTGTTACGCCAGGTCGCGGAGCGCCTGAAACACGGGCTCGATGAATCCGACATCCTGGCCCGCCTCGGCGCCGATTCGTTTGCGATTGTCACGCGCCGCTACGACGACGACGGTAGCGTTGGGCATATCCTGGAGCAGCTTCTGTCATCCATTCATGGCCAGCCGTTTGGGATCGAGGGTCAGGAACTGCGCGTTGCGGCGAAGGCGGGGGTGGCGCTCTTTCCTCACGACGGCGAGGACGCCGATACGCTGTCCCGGAACGCCGAGGCGGCGCTGGCAAAAACCAAACTTTCCGGGGACAAATATTTATTCTATGCGCCCGAATTCAACGCCCGGGTGGCCGAGAAACTGGCGCTGGAAAACAAACTGCGCCGCGCGGTGGAGCGGGGCGAGCTGGTGCTGCACTACCAGCCCAAGGTCGAACTCAAGAAGCGGCGCATCAGCGGACTCGAGGCCTTGATGCGCTGGAACGATCCCGATACCGGCCTCGTCGTTCCGCCGGTGAAGTTCATCCCCGTCCTCGAGGAAACCGGGCTCATTCTCGAGGCGGGCCGCTGGGCGCTGCAGCAGGCCATTGCGGATTCCGCGCGCTGGAAGGGCAAGCGCCTGCAGGTTCCGCGGATCGCGGTAAACGTTTCGGCGATCCAGCTGCGGCAGAAGGATTTCGTCGCCACAGTGGAAAGCGTATTGCGCGGCGCCAAAGACATAGATGGAATTCTGGAACTGGAGATTACCGAGAGCCTGATCATGCAGGATATCGATGCAAACATCCGCAAGCTCCAGGCGATCAGGAATATGGGGGTGGAGATCGCAGTCGATGACTTCGGCACCGGCTATTCCTCGCTCAGCTACATCAGCCGCCTGCCGATCAATACCTTGAAAATCGACCGCGCGTTCATCATGAACATGACCAGCAAGCCGGATGATCTGAGTATCGTGTCCACCATCATCTCGCTCGCGCATTCTCTGGAACTGAAGGTCGTCGCCGAAGGCGTGGAGACCGAAGAACAGGCGAATCTGCTGCGGCTGCTCAAGTGCGACGAATTCCAGGGATATCTGTTCAGCCGGCCGGTCCCGGCGGAAGAGATCGATATCCTTCTGCAAGACGACAAGTCGCCACCCAAGTCACCGAGTTGACGGCCGACACGACCATGCCGGAACAATTGTTTTTTCGCCGATCCGGCTCTTTGCCACATTCCTAGCTCAGAGTGCTCTACGTTATTGCTGTCATAGAGCACGGCAGCCGCCCTCTTGTACGTGTAGATGTGACGGCGCACCCGAGTGCGGGTTGGACCCGACTTTGACACTTCCGGGTCAAAATTTTGGCCGCTCCCCAGTAACGGCGCGGGTTTGCGGGCATTAAGTCGGCAAAACCCTAGATACATGGATAGGCTGAAGAACATTTTTTTCGTACAAAAAAAGCGCGCCGGACAAATTTGTATTTGATTTTCAGATGGATAAGACCATCTGCAGTGCGTATTTTTGATATACAGCTATATCGGGGAAGCGCTATTGCGGCAGATCCCGTTGAGCCGCGGCGGCGAGGGTCGTCAGGATGCGGTAGGTGCCGGTAGCGCGATCAACTTGCCCATTCCTCGCTTATCGGCCGACCCTTGGAATTCACCCAAACGGAGGAATCGCTCGCACAGTTGCCTCAACCGGTCGAAAACCCGCCCCAGATACGGCTTTCCGGCTGCCGGTAGGAAGGCCAACCGCCGAATTTAGGCTAATTCGTTCTATTGCAATGATGCCCTGCGGTTTGCGCCCCGCTGTAGTGCCGCAAGGCCATCTCCGGGTGGAGTATATCAAAAATATACATCGTAAACAGTGTTAATATGTTGAAAATAAATAACATTCTTTATACGGCCGCACATATGAATAAATAAAATGTACTTCGGCTCGGATTCAAACCAAGCGAAGGGTGAATTCGTCTATCGCTTATTTTGTTTAACTAACTCAGTGAGGTAAGCCCCCGGCTTTGCCGGGGGACTCACCAAGGTTTGACCTTTACCGCGGTCATTGTGACCCTGCCGTCTCGACCAAGAGATGGAGGTTCACAATGAAAGAGTATCAGAGTTTGAGCCATACGCGATGGGACTGTAAGTACCACGTGGTGTTTATTCCAAAGAAGCGAAAGAAGAAGATATTCGAGGCACTGCGGCGGCACCTTGGAGAAATATTCCGAGATCTGGCGAAGCAGAAAGAGTCGCAGGTCGTGGAAGGGCATTTGATGGGAGACCACGTGCACATGTGCTTGAGTATCCCGCCGAAGTACGCGGTATCCAACGTGGTGGGTTACATCAAGGGCAAGAGTGCGATCGCGATAGCGAGGCACTTCGGCGGGAGGGCGCGGAATTTCACGGGCGAGGTGTTTTGGGCCCGTGGGTACTTTGTCTCAACGGTAGGGCTTGATGAAACGATGGTCAGAGCATACATCCGCAGCCAAGAGGACGAGGATGAACGCTACGACCAAATGAAACTGATCGTGTAGCCGCCTTGGGCGGCTCATGGTTTACCAGCGCCTTTGAGACGCTCAATTGATAAGCCCCCGGCTTTGCCGGGGGTCATTTAACTGAATTTACTATATATTATCAAGCGCCACATGGCTTTGGTACGGGCCTTGCTTCCTCCTTATGGGATATCCCCACAACACAAATTAGGAGAAAGATAATATGAGCAATCGAAGAAGAGATTTGCTTAAAATGCTCGCGCTCGGCACGGGGGGAGTTGCTGTTACGCCAATCTTGGCGGGTGCTACGCAAGAGAGTGTGAAGGCGCCCGCGGTTCCCTGGCCCTACCAGCGATTGAATCCGGAACTCGCGGGAGAACGCGGGTACGCAGGATTTTACAAGGGGGCATGTTGCTACGGAACCTTCGATGCGATCATCAGCCAGCTCAGGGAAACAGTTGGGTTCCCTTATACCGTCATGCCGTCGGAGATGATGGTTTTTGGTGAAGGTGGGGTTGCGGGTGTCTCGTCGCTTTGCGGCACCCTGATTGGTGCTTCCGCGGCCACCTTCCTGGTTGCCGGAGGGATCGACAAAAAACCGAGAGAGGCTGCGTTTCCGCTTATCCGCGAGGTGTTCAACTGGTACGAACAGGAAGCCCTTCCCAGCTACCGACCCAAGTCTCCGAAATTCGAGATCAAGGCGTCGGTGGCCCATTCCCCCCTGTGCCATGTCTCGGTGAGTCGTTGGTGCAAGGAAACGGGATTCAAGTCCTTTTCAAAGGAACGGTCGGAGCGATGCGCGTGGCTCACCGGCTCGGTGGCAAAATATACAGTTGAGCTGTTGAACAGCAGACTGGATGGGCGATTTAAGCCCGCGCACGTTCTCTCGTCCGAAGTCCAGGCGTGCCGCTCCTGCCATGACCAGGGAGGTTCCCTCGAGAACAGCCGTGGCATGATGGACTGTGGCGGCTGCCATTTCACGGGGAAGCAGAAGCACCCGTAAGACGTCAAGCGTAAGCGTCGCCTCAGTACCGTCTTGCGGCGGGAAGGAATTGTTCAGCGACGGCGCGGTGGTGTTTGCCGGGGCGCAGGGACATTCACTTCGTCGGTAAACGTTTCCTCGTTGCGGACCTTGGCGATGGCGGCGTCGAGCCGGATCAGCAGTTGCGCCAGGGTTTCACCGTCACGGCGGATCAGCATGGTAAGGCTGCTGTGGGCATCATTGGCGATGGCGACGCAGCGCAGGGGATGGATGGCGCCGATGGTGATCTGCCCCGCACCGTCAACCAGCTGCTCGATGTTGGCCAGGTTGGGCAACGACACGGGGTTGGATCGGAACATGGCTGCGGTGCTCAGGCGGCCAGGCGCACTAACAGTTTTGATCGACTGAATATTTTTGTGTCCATGATCCCTTTCGTGGACACAACTCCATTGCGCCCAGACACGCGATCATGGTCGCCCTCCTGCGGCCCGTCCAGACGGTGCTGGGATGACGCTTATCCACGATTCTCCGGGCCACGCCCCGGACTCGTCTCGCAGAGTGCCCGAGGGCATTGTGGGTGAGGGAAGAATTCTACGAGTTTCGAGGAAAATGCCGCGGGTCCTAGTGCCTTCGCCAGAACCAGTATTCCAGTGTGATTTGCTCGTGCGGTTTTCCCAGGCCACCGTCCAGCTCGTCCAGGGACGTGGCGAGATTGGGGGTGTGGACAAATAGTGTTGTGCCGGAGGCACCGGGAATTGATTGCTCGACTCCTGGGGCTGCCGTCGGAGCAGGTTCATCGCGAAATGGAGGGTCGGTGGAATCGATCACATACAAAAGCATCCAACTAGGAAAGGGGCTGCTTGTGGTCAATCAAAGTAGTTTCGGTTGCACGGTCACGCGCCACATTCGCAGCAATTCGATGCGCTATCTCCGAGTTGCGGTCGCAAGCCGAGTTTTGCGAGCAGAGCGCGGTCGGCTTGGACCTCCGGATTGCAAGTGGTGAGCAGTTTATCCCCGTAGAAAATCGAATTCGCCCCGGCAAGAAAACACAGCGCCTGCACCGCTTCACCGAGCTCGCGCCGGCCTGCCGAAAGGCGTACGCGGGCACCCGGCATGGTGATGCGCGCGACCGCAATGGTGCGAACGAATTCAAGGGGATCGAGCGGCTCTGCACCGTAAAGCGGTGTGCCGGGAACCTGCACCAGGTGATTGATCGGGACGGATTCGGGATACGGGTCAAGGTTGGCAAGTTGCACGATCAGGCCGGCGCGTTGAACCCGCGATTCGCCCATGCCTACGATACCGCCGCAACAGACCTTGAGTCCGGCGCGGCGCACGTGACCCAGAGTATCGAGGCGGTCTTGGTACACGCGGGTCGTGATGATCTCGCCGTAGAAATCCGGCGCTGTGTCGAGGTTATGGTTGTAGTAGTCAATGCCTGCGTCCTTGAGCTGCTGCGCTTGCCCCTCGTTCAACATGCCCAGCGTAGCGCAAGTCTCGAGTCCCAGCGATTTGACTGCGCTTACCATCGCCTGAACTTTGGCGATGTCGCGTCCTTTCGGTTCACGCCACGCCGCCCCCATGCAAAAACGGGTGGCGCCATTTTGCTTTGCTGCCTTGGCGGCAGCGATCACGTCCTCCAGAGGCAAGAGCTTCTCGGCCTCGACGCCGGTGTAGTAACGCGCCGCCTGCGGGCAATAGGCGCAATCTTCCGGACAACCGCCGGTCTTGATCGACAGCAATGCCGCGAGCTCAACCTCGCCAGTGGGGAAATACGCGCGATGAACTTGTAGTGCGCGATACAGCAGGTCGTTGAAGGGCAATTCGAACAAATGCACCACCGCGTCCGCGGACCAGGCCTGCGGACCCGTCTTAACCGGTTTCAGTGCAACTGGCGATTGAGTTGAGGCAGTCAAAGTTTTCCTCCTAAAGTTCTATTTTACCCGCAAACGCTCCAGGAACCGATCGATGGCAAATTGATCGGCGCGGCTTTGTCCGGGGGCGAGTGCCGGCAAGGCTTCGATACAGAATGTGTTGATTCTATGGCTGATGGTATCGATCGTTTCAACGAAATGTGCACAATGGAACAATCCTGACAAGTCGGCCGCAGTAGACTGACTCGATCAGGGTCAATGGGCTGGACTCCAGGCAGCTTGGGATAGACGAGGGGACGTGGGATGCGTGGAAAAATCGCACGACAACTCCGAAGGAACGTATAATATAAGTAGTTTTTTGGTGCTTGGGCTGCCTTCGGCAGTCTAGGTTAATTGGGAAACAGGAGCCGAGTCGCTCGGCAACCTGTGCTGCCCCCGCAACGGTAAGCAAGTGCGGGTGCGCTCCGCGAGATCCTCCTCGGGCCTCGAACCACTGCGGCGCCAAGCCGTGGGAAGGTGAGCGCATCAAGACTTGTCAGCCCGGAAACCAGCCAATAAACAAGCGAAGCGGTCGCGGGAGGCTACCGTCGGTATGCGAGCAACGCGCTATGCGGCGCGGCGCCCGCCTTCTGATTTCTCCTTGACGCTTCATTCATGTTAGGCATCGGCCTGCGGGGACGCTGGCCAGTCAGGGGAGAAATCCAAATGGGCAACACACGCCCGATCCAATCGCATCTAATCTTCACGCTTTTCCTTTCGCTATGCACGCCAGCCTTGGCGCAACAAGATGAAAATACGCGCGACGCGGTGGTGGTCACCGCCTCGCGGCTCGACCAACAGTTGACCGACACCATTTCTCACACCACCGTAATCACGCAAAAAGATATTCGCGAATCGCAGGCTATCGATCTACCCAGTCTGCTGGCCCGCGAAGCCGGCTTCGAGTTTGTGCAAAACGGTGGTATTGGCACCTCGAGCGGCATTTTCATGCGCGGTGGAGACGGCCATCAGGTGCTGATTTTGATCGACGGCGTACGCGTCGGCTCAGCCACGCTTGGGACCACTTCGATCGAAAACGTGATGCTGGACCAGGTCGAGCGGGTGGAGATCGTGCGCGGCAACGTCTCGGCGCTGTACGGCGCCAATGCCATCGGCGGTGTAATCCAGATCTTCACCAAACAGGGGCACGGCGCCCCCCGTGCTGAAGCGCAGATGATGGCCGGCTCGCGCGGCACCCATCGCGCCTCGGCCGGTTACAGCGGCAGCGTGGAGGACACACGCTTCAGCCTGAATGTTTCGCAGTTCCAGACCAATGGTTTTTCGGCGATCGATACGCAGCAGGCGCCCAAAGCCAATCCGGACAATGACGGCTACCACAATCTTAGCTTTTCGGGACAACTCGCGCATCGCCTTGCCGAGGGCCATGAGATCGGGTTGCGCGCTTACCAAAGCGCCGGCAAGGTCCAATTCGATAACGCTTTCGGCACGCCCACTGAACGCGACAGCTTGAACGACACCCTGTCGACTTACGCGCTCTACTCGAACAACCGGTTCAGCTCTTTCTGGAAGTCGCACCTATCCATCGCGCAGGGTACGGATGAGTCCAAGACCTTCACGAACGACAAGGCGCCCACGCAATTCAACACCAAGAACACGCAATACCAATGGCAAAACGATTTCAGCCTGGCTAAGGAGCATGTTGTAAGCGCAAGCCTGGAAGCGCAGAAGCAACGGGTGGACAGTACCACCGTCTACACTTATACCACCCGCGATGTGCGCAGCATGATGCTTGCATACAATGGCCGCGTCGGCGCGAGTCAGTTTCAGGCGAATGCCCGCCGTGACCGTTATTCGGACTTCGGTGCTGCCGACACCTGGCTTGCAGGCTACGGTTACGATATCAACGCGCGCTGGAAAGTAACGGCAATGCGCTCGAGTGCATTCCGGGCGCCCACCTTCAACGAGTTGTTCTACCCCGGTTTTGGCAACCCCAAGCTGCAACCCGAGAAGACCCAGAGCAACGAGCTGGGACTGCAGTACGCCGTGGGCCGTCACCTGCTGCGGGTGGCCGAATTCCGCACTCAGTACCGGAACCTGATCCAGACCGTACTGGTTGCGCCGCCGTTCACCTATCTGCCGGAAAACGTGGCGAGCGCACGGGTTAGGGGCACTGAGATGAGCTACACCGGGCAGTTCGACAACTGGGACATGCGGGCAAGCCTGACCGTGCAGGACCCGATCGACACCGCGACTGGCGCGCAGTTGCGCCGCCGCGGCAAGAATTTCGGCAACCTGGTGGTGAATACCACGCTTTCCGGCTGGCGCGTGGGCGCCGAAGCAATCGTCGGCAGCGCGCGACCCGACAACAATATCGCCAGCGGCGCACCGGTGACGCTGGGCGGCTACAAGGTGGTCAATCTGACCGCGCGCCATGCTGTTGCCAAGAACGCGTTCATTGCGGCACGCTTGGAGAACGCCTTCGATGAGCACTACCAGGTCGCGCATGGCTACAACACGCCAGGGCGCGGACTCTTTGTTTCGCTCAATTGGCAGCAGTAAGGGGGGCGCTTGCGGCGCGCGATGCTCATCTGGCTGGCCCTGGCGCTGGCTGCGCTCACCGTGTTCGCGCTCGCGCTCGCCAGCGGCAGCAGTCACCTCGCGCCGCTCGAACTGTTGCGGGGGCTCGCCGCTCCCGGCGATAGCGTCGCCGGCGAGATCCTGTTTAAGCTGCGCCTGCCGCGCGCGCTCGCCGCGTTCGCCGCCGGGGGTCTGCTCGCGCTGGCCGGCGCCCTGATGCAAGTGCTGTTGCGCAATCCTCTCGCCGACCCGTACGTGCTGGGCTTGTCCGGCGGGGCGGCGGTGGGTGCGTTGGGTGCGATGCTCGCCGGGCTGGGTTCGCTGTTCGTCAATCTCGGCGCTGCAGTAGGCGCCCTCGCGGCGATCGTGCTCGTGTTTGCGCTGGCGCGACGGGACTTCGCACGCCAGTACCTGTTCGGCGCGCTGGATGCCTCACCGCGCCTGTTGCTTACCGGGGTGATCATGGCCGCCGGTTGGGGAGCTGTCATCACCCTGATGCTGACCCTGGCGCCCGAAGCCAAGTTGCGCGGCATGTTGTTTTGGCTGATGGGCGATCTGAACGGCGCCGAATCCTGGGCGCCTGCCCTGGTGACACTAGCGGTTTGCCTCGCTGCAATTTACCCGGCGGCACGCGACCTCAACGTGCTGTTGCGCGGCGAGGCACTGGCGCACGCCCTCGGCGTACGTGTTTCGGCGCTACGCTACACGATCTACCTAGTCGCCTCGATTGCGACGGCCTTGGCGGTGACGACCGCTGGCACCATTGGCTTCGTGGGGCTGGTGGTACCGCATGCGCTACGCCTCCTGTTGGGTAACGATCAGCGCGTATTGCTGCCGGCCAGTGCGCTTGCGGGCGGCGCACTGCTGGTTGCGGCGGACACCGTGGCGCGCACGGCGCTCGCTCCGCTGCAGTTGCCGGTGGGGGTCATCACGGCGCTGTTTGGGGTGCCGGCGTTCATGTTCCTGTTGATGCGCAATCCGAGGAAGGCATGAGCAGGGAGCAGGGGCCCCATGCAATGGGGATGCGACCGACCGCGAATGCCTTCGGCCGCCGACAGTGCGGATGTGAAACTGTCACGGTAGAAAAGGAGGCGGCGACGTGAGCGCGCCGCTGCTCGAAGTGCGGGGATTGACGCTGGGGGTGGGCGGGAGAATCTTGGTGCGCGAGCTGAGTGTTTGCGTCAACCCCGGCGAGAAGTGGTGCCTGCTCGGTCCGAATGGGGCGGGCAAGACGACCTTGCTGCATACCGTGGTGGGCTTGCGCGAGCCGCAAGACGGCTCGGTACAACTGACCGGCCGGGCGCTTGAGGACTGGCTACCTGGCGAGGCCGCGCAGGTACGCGGCTTCCTGCCACAGACGACGCACGATGCCTTCAGCGCGAGCGTCGCCGAGATCGTACTGCTGGGGCGCCATCCGTATCTTGCGCGCTGGCAATGGGAGGGCGCGGGCTATCGCGAGATTGTCTTCGCCGCGTTGCGCGCAATGGACCTTGAGGGATTCGACGGGCGCGACGTGTTGACCCTGTCTGGCGGCGCTTCTGGTCCAGGACGCGGCGCTGTTGCTTCTCGACGAGCCGGTGTCGCATCTCGATTTGCATCACCAGGTGCTGGTTCTGGAGCATCTTGGAAAACTGGCGCGCGAACAGGGCAAAGGTGTGCTGTTCACGGTACACGATCTCAATTTGGCCGCGCGCTTTGCCGACCACGCCTTGATGCTTACGCCGCAGGGAGCGGTGCGGCAGGGGCCTATAGGTGAAGTGATGACCGAGCACGACTTATCGTACGCGTTCGGCCACCGCGTGGCGCGCCTCGAAGCGGCCGGGCGAACCCTGTTCATTCCGGAGTGAATATGCTCTCAGACGACAAAGACGGTAACATCGATGAGCGCCATAAGGCGCGCATGCGACGCAAGAAGCGGGTGGTTGATGAAAAAATAAGCGCGGCGCAGCGCTACGCGGGTCTTATCATCGTCGTGACCGGCAACGGCAAAGGTAAATCGAGTTCCGGCTTCGGCATGGTGGCGCGCGCCCTTGGCCACGGCATGAAGGTCGGCGTGGTGCAATTCATCAAGGGCGCGGTTCCGACCGGCGAGGAGCAATTCTTTCGGCGCTTTCCCGACGAAGTGGAATTTCGAATCGCTGGCGAAGGCTACACGTGGGAGACCCAGGACCGCGAGCGCGATATCCAGAAGGCCGAAGCCGGCTGGGCCCACGCGCAACGCATGCTCGCCGATCCGCGCTTGGGTTTGGTCCTCCTGGACGAGATCAACATCGTGCTCAAGTATCGATATCTCGACGTGCGTCAGGTGCTGGCCGATTTACGCACGCGGCCGGCGTTGCAGCATGTGGTGATGACCGGACGGGCCGCCGCGCCGCCCGAGATCATCGCGGCGGGCGATACCGTGACCGAGATGATGCAGGCCAAACACGCGTTCGAACAAGGCATCCGCGCACAAAAAGGAGTGGAATGGTGAATATTGCGAAAGCAACGGGAACAGCCATGGATTTTGCTATTTCGGCGCCCTCGCGCGCTGTCGAGTCCATCCTTCGCGACAAGATCGACAACAAGACCAAGCCTCTTGGTGCACTCGGTCGGTTGGAGACGCTGGCACTGCAGATCGGCCTCATTCAGCAAACGGTATCCCCGCGACTGGCGCGACCGCAAATCCTGCTGTTCGCCGGCGATCATGGTGCCGTGGCCGAGGGCATCAGCGCCTTTCCGCAGGAAGTCACCTGGCAAATGGTGCACAACTTTCTTTCGGGGGGCGCGGCGATCAATGTGCTGG
>CAKKSJ010000298.1 GCA_919902965.1 Burkholderiales bacterium | reverse complement strand
GGCCGTTCTTGACCAGGAACAGGTTCTCGCCGGCGCCTTCGGCGACGAAACCGTCGACGTCGAGCAGCAGGCCTTCGTCGTAGCCGTGATCGAGCGCTTCCTGGTTGGCCAGGATGGAGTTGGCATAGGTGCCGGAATATTTCGCGCGGCACATGGAAACATTGACGTGGTGGCGCGCGAATGACGAGGTCTTGACGCGGATGCCTTTTTCCAGCCCCTCTGCGCCGAGGTAGGCGCCCCAGGGCCAGGCGGCGATCGCGACATGCACGGTCGCGCCCCTGGGCGAGACCCCCATTTTCTCCGACCCGTAGAATGCGATCGGGCGCAGGTAGCATTCATGCAGCTTGTTCGCGCGCACGACTTCCTTGTGCGCTTCGACGATGGCCGCCTTGCTGTAGGGGATTTTCATCATGTAGATGTGCGCCGAATTGTACAGTCGGTCGATATGTTCCTGCAGGCGGAACACGGCGGTACCGTCCACGGTGTCATAGGCGCGGATGCCCTCGAACACCGCCAGGCCGTAGTGCAGCGAGTGGGTAAGCACGTGGGTGGTAGCCGAGCGCCAGGGCACCAGCTTGCCGTCGTACCAGATGTATCCGTCGCGGTCCGCCATCGACATTGTTGCCAGCTCCTTTTCAAGACTACGGAAGCTCTGATTCAATCACAGCTTTCTCTGACTTGGGGAATTTACAAGGGGCATCGCCCTCTTGTTCGAATCAAACTCACTGAATGCGCAAAGTGGTATTTTAGCGGAAAGCGGCTGTTTTGAGCAGTGCTTCACTGCAGGGAGCGGGACCAAGTGCTCCAGAAATGCCCCAAATGCGGCCACGCGCGCAAACCCGGCGAGATCGACGCGCCTGAACGCTGCCCTGCGTGCGGCTTGATTTTCGCCAAATACCTTGAGGCGCAGCAGCGCAAGCCTGCGCCCGCGCCGGCGGCCGAGCCCGCAGCGGATCGCCCCGCGCTGATCGACTGGCTGCTATATGTGCCGGCGCGCGTCGAGAGCCTGAACTTCTACGGCCGCTGTATCGCCTACGTGTTCTTTTTCATCTGGGGCTGGCGCCTCTACGCCATGGACGTAG